>JAQBAV010000115.1:0-6513 GCA_032126595.1 Candidatus Omnitrophota bacterium
AGAGAGCGTAATAATGCTTGAGGCGGGGGCAAACATCATCAGCGAAGAGAAGATGATAGAAGCTATTAAGTTTGGCCACGAAGGGGTAAAATCACTACTTAAAGTTCAGAAAGAATTTCAGAGCAAAGTTGGCCAACCCAAGAGGAAAGATATTGTAGGGAAGGTCGTTAATGAAGAAATATACAAGAAGATAAAAGAAAAGGCCGGAAGTAAGGTTCGCGAGATCATTCAAATGGCGGACAAACATCAAAGCTCAAGCGCCCGCAGTCTTCTTGTAGAAGAGCTCCTCAGCAAAGAGGATTCGGAAGACCTCGATAGCGTAAAGGCAGAGATTGAACTAGCCATGGAAAAATTAGAGAAGGAGATCGTAAAAGATCTTATTCTAAACGAGAAAAAACGTTATGATGGACGAGGCTTTGACGAGATAAGAAATCTTCAGTCGGAGACAAATTTACTTCCAGGAACGCATGGTTCTGCGCTATTTACCCGCGGACAGACTCAGGCTCTTGCTGTTACAACTCTGGGCACAGGTTCAGATGAACAGATAATTGACGCATTGGAAGGCGAGACTAGAAGGTCTTTCATGCTTCATTATAATTTTCCTCCTTTCAGTGTTGGCGAAGCAAAACCTTTAAGGGGTCCGGGAAGAAGAGAGATAGGCCACGGCGCTTTAGCCGCAAAGGCTCTGCAGGTAGTGCTTCCTTCTAATGAAGAATTTCCTTATACCATAAGACTGGTATCAGAGATACTTGAATCTAACGGATCAAGTTCTATGGCGACTGTTTGTGCCGGAAGCATGTCACTCATGGCAAGCGGTGTTCCAACTAAGGCTGCGGTAGCAGGTATAGCCATGGGGCTTATTACCGAAGGAGACAAATACGAAATACTCACTGATATAGCCGGACTGGAAGACCATATGGGTGATATGGACTTTAAGGTTGGTGGAACTAAAGAAGGCATATCGGCGGTTCAGATGGATCTTAAGGTCAAAGGTGTTGGGTACGACATTTTAAAGGATGCATTTAGTAAAGCTAAAAAGGCCCGCCTTGCTATTTTAGAGCATATGGATCAGACGATTTCTGAACCTGCAAAAGAGATGGCAGACTCTGCTCCTCGCATCGTGACCGTACACGTACCTGTTGATAAAATAAGAGACGTTATTGGTCCCGGCGGGAAGATGATAAGAAAAATAATCGCAGAAACCGGAGCCGACATAAACATAGAAGATGATGGAACATGTCAGATAGCATCAAATAATAAGGAATCTCTAGAAGCAGCCGTAGCGATGGTCAAGCTTCTTACAGCAGAGCCGGAAATAGGTAAGGTGTATGATGGCACAATAACCCGCCTTATGAACTTTGGCGCATTTTGTGAGATTATGCCCGGCCGCGAAGGACTGATACATGTTTCAGAGCTTTCCAAAGAATATGTTAAAGATGTTAAAAGCGTCGTGAAAGAAGGCGACAAGGTAAAAGTAAAAGTTATCGAGATAGACGATCAAAGGCGAGTAAACCTTAGTATTAAGCAAGTTGAAGAAAATAAAGGTTAATATAAAGCGTAAAGAAGACGCAAAAGATCTACCAATCCCCAGCTATGCTACGACTGGTTCAAGCGGCGTAGATTTATATGCTGATGTTGACGGTGAAATTACACTTTCCCCGGGAGACATAAAGCTCATTTCATGCGGGATATATATATCACTACCTGAAGGCTATGAAGCTCAAATAAGACCAAGAAGCGGACTAGCTATTAAACACGGTATCAGTTTAGTGAACACTCCGGGAACAATCGACAGTGATTATCGTGGTCTTATTAATTTGATTGTTGTAAATTTTGGTAAAGAAGATTTTGTTGTTAAACGAGGTCAGCGCCTTGCACAAATGGTAATAAAAGAAGTTACGCAGGCCGAGCTTGTTGAAGTCGAAGAATTGGATGAAACGGTAAGGGCGCATGGCGGTTTCGGCCATACCGGCACTTAAAGAGCGTTGGAGCCCGAGGATCATATTGACACTCTGAAACATTGACACTAGCTTATGACAATATTTGAAGTAATAATTTCTGGAATAGTCCAGGGAGTAACAGAATTTTTACCCGTATCAAGTTCCGGCCACCTAGTTGTTCTGCATAAATTTTTCGGACTAAAACAATCCAGCATATCCTTTGATGTATGTCTCCATCTTGGGACATTTTTTGCGGTAGTGGTATATTTCGCAAAAGATATAAAGACTTTAGTAGCGGATAAGAGGTACGACTGGTTTGGCTTTATTGCTATTGGAATCATTCCTGCCATTATAGCGGCATTATTTTTTGGCGATAGAATGATAGTGTTCTTTGTAAGCGCCAGGAAGGTAGCCTGGATGTTTCTTGTGACAGGTACCATTCTATTTCTCGCTCAAGCGGTTTTGTGGTACAAGCCTAAAAAAGGAAAAGAGCCCACTCTTATTTCTTCTCTTATTGTAGGCATAAGCCAGGCTTTCGCGCTTATCCCGGGGATTTCTAGAAGCGGAATAACTGTTTCGAGTGGTCTTATAGCGGGCATGGATAAGGATGAAGCGTTCAAGTTCTCATTTTTAATGGCAGCGCCATTAATATTCGGCGCGGCACTTTTAAAAGCGACCCAGGTTGACTGGAGCTCCGTATCTACAGAGAAGATAGGTGCTTACTCGGTGGGAATGGTAGTAGCCTTTTTAGTCGGCTTGGCATGCTTGCCTCTATTAAAAAAGGTTATCAGGTCGAATAAATTATATATTTTTGGTATTTATTGTCTCTTATTGGGGATAGTAGGTATTTTATTTTGGAGTGATTAGTTATTATGGATAATGTAAGAAAGAACGAAATAATTGCAGTTGTTTTATTCGCCATAAGCCTTTTTTTATTTTTAAGTATTTTTACCTTCAGCGATCAGGACCTTTCTTTTTACACTTCAAGTCCGAATATCTCTCCACAGAATATGACAGGAGTCGTGGGTTCTTACATAGGAGCAGTTTTACTTTTTATATTTGGAAAAGCTTCTTATGTGGTGCCGCTTCTTGTTCTAATTTGGGGGCTTTCACGACTCTTACAGATGGAAGCGAACAAAATATTTTTTAAAGTTTTCGGCACCATCTTTCTTTTGATAGCAGTTAGTTCGAGTTTGAGTATATTGCAAGACCCCGCCAGGACCACTTCATTTACAAAAGGCGGACTTGTAGGAACGGTTGTATCGGGATTTTTGCTTAGATATTTGGGTAAAGCCGGAGCAAGCGTATTTATAATTGCACTAATGGTGCTCTCCATTCTTGTCGCTACAGAGTTTCTGATCCTACCCATGCTGATAGAGGTTTTTAAATTCGCAAAAAGAGCAATATCAAAGATCAAGATGCCTGCTCCGCAAAGATACGAAAGAAAAATTTCCAGGGCAAGCAGTATGAAAGAAGGCTTTAGAAGCGCAAAAGAAAGTATTGCGAAAAAAATTGAATCAGTAAAAGAGGCAACCCTAAAAGTAAAAAAACCTTTACCTAAGAGAGAAGAAGCCCCCAGGCCAGAGAGAGATCTATTCGGATCAAGGCAATCCAAACCCGAACCTAAAATTGTAAGAGCCAGAGAAACAGAGAAGGTTTCTGTAAAGCCCGTTAGGGTAACGCCTGTTTCTGACGGCGAGACCGGCGAAAAGGTTGAATATAAATTACCGGGACTTGACCTGCTTATTGCACCTTCTACGGGAGGCCAGAAAGAAAGAGAAGAAGACCTGAAGTCGAGGGCGAGCTTGCTTGAGAATACTCTCATGGATTTTGGCGTAGAAGCTAAAGTGGTAAAAATAAATCAAGGGCCTGTTATCACCATGTATGAACTTGAGCCTTCGGTTGGGACTAAGGTGAATAGGATCACTTCACTAAGCGATAACATATCTCTTGCCTTGAAGTCTGCCAACATAAGAATTGTTGCGCCTCTTCCGGGAAAGGGGACTATAGGCATTGAGGTTCCTAATGAAAAGAGTGAACAAGTTTTTCTTAGGGATGTTCTTGAATCTTCGGGATTTGCCGATGATGACGGGGCTCTAAAACTTGCCCTGGGAAAAGACATTTCAGGCGAAACCATTGTTGTGGATCTAGCAAAGATGCCGCATCTTTTAATAGCCGGAGCCACAGGATCCGGAAAAACGGTATGTATCAACACGGTTATCACAAGTCTTCTGGCAAATTTTTCTCCGGAGGAACTTAAGTTTATAATGGTTGACCCGAAAAGGGTTGAACTAATGATGTTCGAAGATATTCCTCACTTAGCGCTTCCAATAATTACGAGCGCAAAAAAAGTGAGTGCGGCGCTAGGTTGGGCCATATCAGAGATGGAAAGGCGGTACGATATCTTTGCTGAAAAAGGGGTAAGAAACCTGGCATCCTATAAGGAAAGATCCAAGGAGGATTGGGAAAATCTGCCGTACATAATAGTAATAATTGACGAACTTGCGGATCTAATAACAGTTGCACAGCAGGATGTGGAATCGGCTATACAGCGTCTTGCCCAGCTTTCAAGGGCTGCGGGCATTCATATGATACTTGCAACGCAGAGACCATCTGTTAATGTAATTACGGGTGTCATTAAAGCTAACTTCCCCGCAAGGATATCTTTTAAGGTTGCCTCAAAAGTAGACTCTAGAACCGTACTTGATGCGAATGGCGCGGAGAAACTTCTCGGCCGCGGTGATATGCTTGTTATGGAGCCTGGCGAGTCCAGCCTAAGACGGGGTCAGTGCAGCTTGGTGCAGGACAGCGAGATAAGGAATGTGGTTAAGTTTATTAAAGAGCAAACAGGGACTCAGTATATTGAAGCAGCGGTCCAGAAGCAGGAGAAGAAAGCTTCAGGAGTTGAACAGGAAAAGGACGATCTTTATCTACAGGCAGTTGAGATGGTTTTAGCAACCCGACAGGCTTCCGTTTCAATGATACAGAGAAAATTCCGAGTAGGATATACTCGCGCAGCAAGAATGATCGACATAATGGAAGAAGAAGGTGTGGTGGGGCCGTATAATGGCGCTAAACCCAGAGATATACTTATTGATGCTGTAGAAGAAACCGAAGAAGCGTAGAATATGACAACACCCAGAGAATTAGGAAAGATTTTTAAAGATGCCCGAGAAAAACGCGGCATAAGCGTTAACGAGGCAAACAAAAAGTCACGCATACATGTACGCGTAATCCAGGAATTTGAGAATGGGATTTTTGATAGAATAGGCAAGATCTATACGAGAGGCTTTATAAAAAAATATTCAGACTTTCTTGGACTTAATACAAAGGATATACTGAAAAAGTTCGAGACAATCGCATCCAGCATCAATGAGAAAGAATTTACTTTTAACGTTGAAGAAGAAGGCGATAAGGCCGAGCGCACAAAAGGGATTCTCGTTTTTACCAAGAAAAATATACAGGTAACTCTAATCGCGGGGGTTACCATACTTCTAGTTGTTCTGTTGTTAGTACTTGTGGGAAAGATAAAATCCAAATTTGCAACTCCCAAAAATCCTAAACTTGTAACTGCAAGAAGAGTCAGTGAGCCGCGGACTTCTACTGTTACCGCCGCGCCAAAACCTGTTCGCGTTGTCCCGCCTCGAGAAGTTTCAGAACCTGCCCAGAATGAAATGCCCATAAACCTTAAAGTGAGGGCAACGGGCGAAGTGTGGGTAAAAGTCATGAAGGGAGACGAACAGATCTTTGTCGGAACACTTCAGGATGGAGAATCTAAAACCTGGAGTTCGGACAAGCCTCTTACAATATGGTCAGGCAAGGCTGAAAGGCTAATTTTTATTGTTAACACCCGTCGTGTAGGCGCAGTTGCCGCCGGAGTAGTAAAGAATATTGAGGTTTCCGAAAAAGGCGTTAAAGTGAATGGAAACTGGGTAGCGTACCTCTAAATATCCCCCATGAAGAAAATATTCCTCTTAAGTTTAGGTTGTCCTCGTAATTTAACCGATAGCGAAGTCCTCCAAGAACTTCTTGAAAAAAAAGGTTTTACTGTTGTCGATTCCGCCGAGGGCTCTGATGTGGCGATAGTGAATACCTGCGGTTTTATAGATGATGCTAAACAGCAGTCTATAGATTCAATTTTGGAATTAGCAGAGCTTAAGAAGGAAGGGAAGGTCGGAAAAATAGTTGTTTGCGGTTGTCTTTCTCAGAGATACTCCGATACTTTCGGGAAAGAGATCAGCGAGATTGACGGCATTTTTGGAACGGCTGAATTAACGAAGATTCCAGACTCTTTGGAACTTTTGTTTAAAGGTGACAAAATAAGACAGGTTTCAGATAAGCCGGGTTTTTTATACGATCACTCATTCCGCAGAAAACTTTTTACTCCATCACATTACGTTTACCTAAAGATACAAGAAGGCTGCTCTAACAGATGTTCATACTGTATTATTCCGGACTTGAAGGGTCCTGCAAATAGCCGAACAATAGATTCAGTTTTAATTGAGGCGGAAAGCCTGATAAAAGAGCATAACGTAAAAGAGCTGGTTTTGATAGGGCAAGATACAACATCATT
>JAQBAV010000116.1:0-2614 GCA_032126595.1 Candidatus Omnitrophota bacterium
CATAGAGGAGGCGCAAGGGGGATTTTCAAAGCGCGACTTCACTCATAGTATGAATATCGCAAAGAAGGAAGCAAGAGAGGCGCTCTACTGGCTTAGGCTTCTTGAGGAATTTGACTCGGTAAATATTATCCAGGTAAAGCAATTAATAAATGATTGTACGGAACTGGTAAAAATTCTAACCTCAATAGTAAAAACTTCACAGCAGAATAAAAGTTAATGAACATCTTACAACTTATAACTTACAACTTACAACTAATAACTAATAACCCGTAATTAATAATTCATAATTTATAACTAATAACACGTAATTCATAACTAATAATTAACAGCTAGTAATTCATAATTTATAACTAATAATTAATAACTAATAACCAATAACCCGTAATTAATAATTCATAATTAATAATTAATAACTACTATGTCATATGATGTTGCAATAATAGGAGGGGGCGTTACGGGAGCATCCATCGCCCGTGAGCTTTCGCGCTATAAGCTGAATATTGTTCTTTTAGAAAAAGAAAAGGAACTCGCTTTTGGCGTATCAAAATCAAATAGCGGTATTATCCACCCCGGCACGCAAAATCCCCCCGAGTCACTTAAGGGAAAACTCTGCGTCGAGGGCAACGCTCTAACGCGTAAACTTTCCGGAGAACTGGGAGTTGACTTCAAGGAAGTGGGAGAGCTCATAGTTGCTTTCAGCGAAGAAGATATGCCCCGCCTTTTAAAACTAAAAAAAGATGCTGACCTCTTACGCGTTCCGGGAACAACAATAGTAAAAAGAGACTGGCTAAGAAAGAACGAACCAAACCTGTCAAATGAAGCCGTTGCCGCGCTTTACGCACCCACGGCGGGTATAATTAGCCCTTACCGGTGGGTGTATGACCTTGCCGAAAATGCCGAAAAAAATGGCGTCCGCATACTCACTGAAACAAAGGTAAATAGTATTACCACACAAGGCAGGGGCGAATTTGAAATACATACGTCCCGTGGTGAATTTAGGTCCAGGTTCATTATAAATGCTGCGGGACTTTTCGCCGATGATATTTCTAAAATGGCGGGGATAGATAACTTCGTCATTCATCCAAGAAAAGGAGAAGAGTTTATCTTGGATAAAAAGCAGCAATATCTTACAAGACATCTTCTTTTTCCTTTACCTGAAAAAAACTCAAAAGGCATCCTTGTAACTCGAACTTCTGACGGTAACCCCATGATCGGACCGACTTCGGAAGAAGTTTCGGATAAGGAAGATCTGTCTACTACAGACGAAGGTTTTGAAAAAGTAATAACATCTGCGCAGCGCCTTGTTCCTTCGATAAACGAAAATGATATAATTGCGTATTTTGCGGGGTTAAGACCTGCATCCGGACATGATTTTATTATCCGGCACGAGGATAAAGCGCCGGGTTTTGTAAATGTAGCGGGCATACAATCTCCGGGCCTTACAGCTTCTCCGGCAATAGCTAAAATGGCGGCGGATATCCTTAAAAATAACGGCCTTAATTTAAGAAAAAAATTTATTTTCCATGGACACAGAAGAAAAACGACACACCTTTTTGCTGTTGCCTTTTCTAAAACAAAAAAACTTATCAAAAAAAATCCGGACTATGGAGATATTGTATGTAGATGTGAAATGGTATCGGCAAAAGAGGTAAAAGACGCCATAAAACGCGGCGCGAAAACCATGGATGGTATAAAATTTAGGACGCGTGCTCAGGCCGGAAGGTGCCACGGTGGATTCTGTACAACAAGGCTTATGCGGATACTGGCCGAGGAAACGGGCACATCAATAACTGAAGTAACTAAGAAAGATGCGGGTTCCGAGATAGTTATGAAGGATAGAAAGGATGATTAGAAAAGATCTTGTAATAGTGGGGGGCGGACCGGCGGGAATAGCGGCGGCGATCTCTGCGCATGAAAATGGCGTAAGAGACATCCTTCTCATTGAAAGAGACCAATATCTGGGAGGCATATTAAATCAATGCATACATACGGGGTTCGGCATAGATTATTTTAAAGAGGTTTTGACCGGGCCGGAATACGCGGACCGTTTTATAAAAAAATTAGAGGGTTTGCCTGAAGTAGAGGTCAGTTTGAAAACCTTCGTCGTAAATCTAACGGAAGACAAAACGCTTACTTGTCTAAGCCCCGGACGTATGGACCGGATAAAAGCAAAAGCCCTCATTATGGCAACCGGGTGTCGTGAAAAAACACGCGAAATGATACATATAGCAGGCACAAGGCCTGCAGGCGTATTCCCGGCAGGACTTGCTCAGAAACTTATAAATATCGAAGGACTTCTGCCCGGCAAAGAAGTCGTTATCGCGGGTTCCGGCGATATAGGCCTCATCATGGCAAGACGCTTCGTTCTGGAGGGCGCGAAAGTAAAAGCTGTACTTGAGATACAAAATAAAACCAGGGGTCTCACCCGCAATGTTGTTCAGTGCATTGAAGACTTTGATATCCCTCTTTACTTTAATCACAAAATATCAAAAATACACGGCACGGGCAGAGTGGAGAAGGTGGACATTGTAAAAGTAGATGAAAATTTTAATGAAATTCCGGATTCAAAGTTCGGTCTCACATGCGATACGGTCCTTGTATCAGTGGGCCTCAT
>JAQBAV010000117.1:0-2959 GCA_032126595.1 Candidatus Omnitrophota bacterium
CGTTTAATTTCTTATCAAACTCTTTTATGGGATTATAGAAATCTTCTATATTTGCCGGCAAAACTATGCCTGGAGCGTTGCTGTACATTTGCAAGTAACAATAGGAACAATCCATTGGGCAGCCAAACCCTAAATTTAATATCCAATATCCGCATCTTTTATAATTTTTTGTGCAGGGACAAATTTTAACGAAAGTGAATTTACTTTTAATTAAAAACACCCTATCTCTTCTGGAGTTATAGAGGTCTACCGGGTTAGAGGAGGATAGTTTCTTTATCTCCTCCTTCATAGAGTTAACTTTAGTGATTTTACTTTTAGGGAATTGTGAGATAAAGTCTGTGGTCCATCTATTGTTCTTTATACTTTTCTCTATAAAAATATTTTTAGGGTTAAACTCAAATTCCCAGATTGAACACTCTTTTTGAGTTTTATCAATTTTGATGGGTGTTATATAAAAGTCTTCATCACCTTCCGCGGAAGGATATCTAACCGAAAGCAGGGCTTTTTTAATTCTGTGAAAAAGTTCGCCTCTTCCTTCCTCTAAAAGCTGATCCACGCCAACTCTATTAAGCACGTCAACCGGGGAGATATCGTCCCTCTTGCAGATTTCATAAATAAGCCTTACAAATTCATTTCTTTTGTTAACACCAAGTTTTATGGGTAACTTCTTGTCTAAAAGTTTATTTATTTTTTCAGTAAATATTTTGTTTTCTTGAATTGTCATCTACTTCTTTATTAATGTTAATAATAATGAATCCAACAGTATTTATTATACATTATGCGTTGTTCAGATGACAAAATAAAGCGTAAAAAGCAAGTTGACTTATAAAAACCCCTTCTGTATAATGGGTATTCCAATATCGACCTTTGACATATAACATACGGGGAGTAGCGCAGCCTGGCTAGCGTATCTGCTTTGGGAGCAGAGGGTCGTGGGTTCGAATCCCACCTCCCCGACCATTTTTTTATGCGGGTGTGGCGGAACTGGCAGACGCGCTAGACTTAGGATCTAGTGGTTTTACCGTGGGGGTTCGACTCCCTTCACCCGCACCAAAAATTGGTTATTTTTTATAAAAAGAGCCAAAAAATATCGCGCGCCCGTAGCTCAGCTGGATAGAGCAACTGCCTTCTAAGCCGTAGGTCGACTGTTCGAATCAGTCCGGGCGTGCCATTATTTCGTGGTGGGCGTAGCTCAGTTGGTAGAGCACCTGATTGTGGTTCAGGCTGTCGTGGGTTCAAGCCCCATCGCTCACCCCACTTTAAAAAGCCGATCATTTATGGTCGGCTTTTTGCTTTATATAGTTTCTCTGCTTTGGGCTTGAAGGGAGCTTTTTAGCTCCAGTTCGGGACTGCCAGTCCCGAACTGGAGAAGTCGGTGAAATTTAAAACTTATAGCCTGCAAGAAGGCTTTTTATTTTTCTGGTTTCCGACATCCGTCTTCTGACCTCTTATGACTTATGACTTGTGACTTGTGACATTGTAACCTTGTGTCTTTGTGACCTTGTATGCTATACTTTTCCATTATGCTTAGATTCCTTAAAACAATATTTTATATAATACTTTTCATAACCCTTCTTGCTGCAGGGACCTATGTTCTATATAAAGATGTTCTGCTTGAAAAGGCAAAAACATTTATAGTAAAAGAACTGTCTAAGTCTCTTGACCGGCCGGTAGATATCGCCTCTTTAACATATATGCCGTTTAACTCAATTCTATTGAAAGATGTGCAAATTTGGCCTAAAGAAGCATCGCCTGACCCTGCCGCAACTATAAGCAGTATAATTCTTACCGTAAATATCTCCAGTCTGGTTAAAGAAAAAGAGCTTAAAGTTCTTGCCGATATTAAGGAATTGAATACAAACGGTTATTCTGCAAACTGCATCCTGCATATTGAATCAAGCAAGGCAGATGTTTATAAAAACATTTTAGATCTCTCCTTAATAAATTCGCTCACATTAATAGATGGTAATATCAAAAAGGATGGTTTTGCCCTTACAGACATAGATGGGATCTTAGATATCGACCGAATGTCCATATCTACCGGTAAATCCTCGCTGTCCTATAAAAATAGTTCCTATTATATTACCTTTTCAAAATTGAGCGATTATGAACTCGGGTATGATATTTCCATAAGCTCTGGCCATTTCGAACTTGATAGCACTCTTATTAAGGAAGATGAAACCCTGGCGATCAGGAAGCTTACCGGAAACATATTCGATATAGCGTTCGCCGCTACGGGTGAGATCAAGAACTTTTTATCCGATGATGCAGTATGTACACTTAGCGCTTCGACAGAAACCAGGCTTGAATCACTAGATATACTGCCTGGCTCTTTAGGCAGCTTCATCAAAACGCATCCGGCGTCGGGGTCTTTAAAGAGTAATCTATTCTTAAGTGGCCCTCTCCGCGGGATAGGCAATCTCGAAGCTACTTCCACCCTTTCCTTAAAAAACGTAAAGACTGATAGCCTGGAAATTGACGAATTTATGGGGAAATTCCTTCTTAAAAATGGAATTATATCAGCTTCTCTCTTAAATGGTTCTTTATATAATGGTACGGTCACCGGAAACTGTGACATTAATATCCTTAATAAAACTTTCCCCTTCAATCTGTCGCTCGCTTTTAACGACATGAACTTCAATCGCCTATTAAGCAGCATTAAAAACAATTCAACTTCTGCATATGGAACATTGAGTGCCAAAATATCACTTATGGGTGACATTACTAACGATTCAACCTACAATGGTTCCGGATTCATTATGATAAGTGACGGAGATTTGGGGCCAATACCTATACTTACCCCCTATTTGGGTAAAACGTATATGATCGTTAAACATCTTTTCCCTGCTATGCAAAAGGTTTCTATGGAAAACGCTTACACAGATATCAACATAAAGGAGAGAAAAATATTTACTGACAATCTTACTTTATGGGGCGAGAGCATATCCATAACGGCCAG
>JAQBAV010000118.1:0-3843 GCA_032126595.1 Candidatus Omnitrophota bacterium
ATAACCTTGTTCCAAGCCGGGGTTGGACCAACCCCGGCTTGGAACTGGTGAACTATACTATAAATTTTTTACTTATGAAACGCACAATTTTAACCATATTATTCATTATACTGGCACTTCCCACTCTTTCTACCAATGCCGGTTCAGCTTCGTCGAGGGAAATAAGCATTGTTTCGACGCCTCAAAAAAGCGTTCAGTATGAACTTTTCAGTCTAAGGTTCAATCTGCCGTACTTTTCAAATAACCATAAAGGAATAGGCAAAAAAATCGACGTAGATCTTGTGCTCGTTTCTCCAAGTAAAAAGAAAATAGTTGTTCCCGCATTTTGTCAGTGGAATGAGATAAATAGAAATGTTTCACTCTGGGAAGCAAGATTTACTCCTACGGAAATAGGCAAATATGAGTATTACATAGAGGTCGATGCATACTTTCTAAAAGAGCGAACCGAAAAATTTTATTTTACTACCAAAAAGAACGGGACAGATGGGTTTTTGAGAAGAAGCAAGAATAATCCATTTTATCTGGTGTTTGATTCCGGGAAACCCTTCTTTGGTATCGGGCACAATGTTGGATGGGCTTTTGATGACAGTATAAAACTTTTTGATAAATATTTTTCAGCCATGTCCGTCAATAGATGCAACCTGACAAGAGTTTGGCTCTGCGAATGGGCGTTTCCTCTCGAGTGGAAAAGGCTGGGAAAATACAATCAGAAATCGGCTGATAAAATGGACGCGCTTATAGAGCTCCTTGAAAAAAGAAACATATACATGATTCTTGCCGTAGACACATACGGAAGCATTATGTCTGAAGAAGGGTTTTGGAATGAACATGGCTGGGAACGCAATCCCTACAACGCCGTGAATGGTGGCCCCTGCAGGATTCCGGAAGAATTCTTTACCAACCATGTGGCAAAGAGGCTATATAAGGAAAAATTAAAATATGTAGTTTCCAGATGGGGATGGTCTCCTAATATTGTTGTTTTTGAACTTTGGAATGAATATGATGCCCCCGAAGAATGGGTCAAGGAAATGGCCTCTTACATAAAGAGCGTAAACCCGCATCCACAGATGGTGACAACAAGCATGGGCTACCCCTGGGGGAACAATTTTGATGAAAGCAAAATTTGGGACCTCGATGAAATAGACATGGTTACCATACATATGCACGGTAACTCAGTAAAAAAAGAGATAGTCCCCTCTATAATGCTAAAATGCCACGAGCTTGCAAAAAGGTATAATAAACCCTTTATTGTGTCGGAATTTGGGATAGACTCCTCTAAAAAAGACGGCTATTATGACCCAAGGGGAGAAGGCGTAGCCCTACACAATAGTATTTGGTCAACAGCTCTTCTTAAGAGTTGCGCCTCAAGTATGAACTGGTGGTGGGATACATATATAAAGCCGTATAATCTCCATAAACACTACTTTGCGCTGGGAGAGTTCTTGAAAGGAGTAAATTGGGATTCAAAGAATGTCGCCTATACCAAAATCAGTCCTGTGAGAAAAAAGCGTCAATCCAAGGGGCTAAAAACACCTGCCGACCTTGTGATAAAGCCCAAAGACGAGTGGGGCAAGCTATATTCAAATGAAACTATTTTGCTTAATAGCGGAGACGTTACGGGGGCCGAGCCCAATAAATATCTCCATGGAAGAGCAAAAAAAGATTTTAAAATAGACCATATTTACCAAGTGAACTATCCCGAAGACGGAAAATTTATAATACACATTGATATAGTTTCACAGGGCGGGCGTCTTCTCGGGTACGTAGACGGAAGAAAAGTTTTGAATGAAGTGTTCAGCGTAGGAGAGGGTAATGGACCCTGGGAAAGAACTCTTTATAGAAAAGATGAAGACGTTCTCCAAGCAGTTTACAATACTGATGTAGTCATAAATGTTCCCAAAGGGGAACACACAATACGGTTAGTAAATACCGGAAAAGACTGGATAGGTATAAAAAGAATTACACTGACAAATTACCTGGATAAAACTTTAGCTAACGCAAGAGCGCTAAGTTTAACAGTCGGTGACGACATACTTTGCTGGGTACAAAATAGAGACTACAGCTGGAAAAATAATTTTTACGAAGTAAAACCAACGGTCATTATGGATAGTTATTTTGAAGTCTATGACATAGAAAATGGTATCTATAATTTAGAGTGGTGGGACACACATAAAGGCGAGGTATTGTTTGCCGAAGAAGTGATTTCAGAAAATAAAAAAATAATTATTAATGTACCCGATCTAGAAAAAGATATTGCCTGTAAGATCTCCCTAAAAAAAGAAAAAATCCCCGTATTAACAGAAAATTAACAAAAATCTCTAATTTTTTCTAAAGAAAGATGCATATTTGTATTTGCTATAAAAAGCGCCAGCTGTTGATGTAAGCCGTATATTTATAAGCATTTATAGGAATGAAAAATTCCCCGGTAAACACCCAAAAAGAGGGAGAAAAGGGCAGGTGTTAGTATTTCAAAAAGGGAGGTAGTTTTTTCTAGTGCTATATTATATATATGTTATACTATAGTTGTGGTTAGAGAGGGACGAAATGTTAAGATTAAGTTAACATTTTTTTTAGATTGGTTATTAAAGAGTTTTAAAAAGTATTATTTAGTGTTAAAATTGAGTTAACTTATATATAATAAAACAATATTAAGCACATAACCGGTGAGGGTAATTATGAAGAATAAAATGAAAAATCATATGTTGGCGGACACGCCGGCGGACACCTCGCATGCAAACTATACGGATGACAACACAGACAGCATGCTGAGTTTTATTGAGGTAAAAGCTAACAAAAAAAAGTGGATATGGATTAAAGCCATATCCCTTTTTGTTGCGTTCGTCTTCTTCTTTCAGCAGCTTGGTATTGCGGATATTTATCAGCATCAAAGAACAGGTGGTGTAGCTGAAGAGCTTATGCCTAGTTCCAGTGAGCGTGCAAGCGAGAACAGGTTTGCTCCGTCATACCTTAAGAGACAACAGTCCAAACATGAAGACATCATAAAGCAGAGAATGGGCAAGGAAGACCTTATGGAGCAGCTTCAATTGCGAGGTCCGCAAGGCGAGGAAGAGCCCATGCCTCTTAAGAAGAAACAAGGCGGTGGCGGAGGCGGCACACCGGAGTACACGATGACCAACATGACCGGAGATGACCCTCACCAGTTTAATGACCTGCAGTACTTAGAAGATCGCCAGACGCTTGAGAGGATCGAATCCTTTGACATCACACGTCAGACGCTTCAAGACTGGCACAGGTGGCAGCCGGGGGCCTCTCTTCAGACGAATGAAGCCGGAGAAGATTACTGGGTGGGATATCAGGACTCGGATAACCCGGATAATAAGTTTAAAATCAGCGAATCAGTATATTCTTCAGACGGCGAAAAGATAGATTATATACTCTCGGGCTATGTGTATAACGTTCTTTTTGATGACGACCCTACACTAGAAAAGTACATACCCACGTACATAACCACGTACACTTACACCGGCGATGATCTCGAAAAAACAGTTAAATACTACATAAAAGACCTGGAAGATCCGGAAGACTTTGAAGACCTGACCGATGCGGAGAAAGAGGACCGTATAATCGAAGAATCGATCTTTGAGGGAACTGAAGATAAGAATAAGATCTCTCAGAGAATAGTTTACGATAGGCTTACGGGCGACATAAAAGAACGGCAGGACTTTTATTATGAAAATGAAAATGGTGATGAATACGCGGACGGCGATAGTCAAAAGGCCTTAAGTGAAGTAAGGACTTACGATACAAGCGAAATGGCTGCCGGCGAGGACAGGACCGATGAAGGTCTTGGAATCCTTCAGAGCATCACCTACTATACGGGCC
>JAQBAV010000119.1:0-10037 GCA_032126595.1 Candidatus Omnitrophota bacterium
ATCACCCGGTGTGGGCATATGTGAAAGATGTACTTCACAGCCATGAAGATCTTTCAGCTTTTCCATGGCTAGCTGTGCGGCGGGATTTGTGGTTGCGTTTATGCTGAGAGCTATAAGCGTCTCATCGAGATCAAGGCTTATAGCTTTATTTTTAGATAGGGATTGTTTAAGTTTTCCGATAGATTCTACCGTTGCAGGTGACAAGAGATGTATTTTGTCGGGAATATCCGCGATTTTTTTGATAGCATTTAGAATCAGGCTGGAAGAGGCATGCAATATGGGTGAATTCTTTCCCGTAACAATACTTCCATCGGGAAGCTCTATGGCTGCGCCACAAAAAATGCCTCCCTTGCCCTTTCCTTCGTCCTGAGCTTTTGATGCAGCTTCTCTGGCCGGGACTACTACAGATCTATCTTCGGGTTTCATTCCAATTTCTTCAAGAATAAGTTTGGCGCGATCCACGGTTTCCTTATCTACAAAACCTAAAGCGTATTCACAGGAGTATCTAAAATATCTTCTAATGATCTCCTGACAGGCAGCGTCTTTTACTGCTTTATCGTCGATTATACCAAATCCGGCACGGTTTACACCCATATCCGTAGGCGACTTATAAACTGTATCGTCGCCCATTATTCTTTCAAGAATTCTTCTTACCAAAGGAAATGCGTCTACATCGCGATTATAATTTATGGTGGTTTCTTTGTATGCTTCAAGATGAAAAGGATCTATCATGTTAAAATCCCTTAGTTCAGCCGTGGCGGCTTCATATGCTACATTTACCGGATGTTTGAGGGGAATGCTCCAGATAGGAAAGGTTTCAAATTTAGCGTAACCGGCATTCACTCCTCTTTTATGTTCATGGTAAACCTGTGAAAGGCTTGTGGCTAGCTTTCCGCTGCCGGGGCCTGGACCGGTAATTACAACTAGAGGTTTAGTAGTTTCAATATATTCATTTGCGCCGTAACCTTCATCGCTTACTATTAAATCAACGTTTGTAGGGTAACCCTTTGTGAAACTATGTGTGTAAACCCTTACGCCGCGGCGTTCAAGTTTATTTTTGAAGATTGTAGCTGATGGCTGATTTTCGAAACGCGTAATTACTACGCCCGTTATTTGTAATCCCCTGTCCCTTAATTCGTCTATCATTCTAAGCGCGTCAGCGTCGTAAGCAATACCGAAGTCGGCCCTTACCTTCTTTTTCTCGATGTCTCCCGCATAGATACAAAGTATTATTTCGGCCTTGTCAGCCAGTTTTTGAAGAAGCTGCATCTTAACATCAGGAGCAAAACCCGGCAAAACTCTTGAAGCGTGAAAATCGTAGACGATCTTTCCGCCGAATTCGAGATATAGTTTATCGTTGTATTGTTCGACTCTTTTGAGTATTGCCTGAGTTTGTTCTTCCAGATATTTTTTGTTATCAAAACCTATTTTACTTGGCATATACCTTTCCTTTCTATTTAGCTTTTGCGACCGCTTCTTTAACGCCTAACTTGGCGTCGGTTTTTGAAGAATTCGGGCATTCTCCGGTCCAGCAATACGTACATAATTTTTCTTTCGGAAGTCCCACAGCTTCAACCATATCTTCGATATGCTGAAACTTTAAAGTTGTAGCATCAATATCTTTCCTGATCCACTCTACCATTTTCCTGTATTTTTCAGTCGTGTGGTCAACGTATTCAGACACATCTTCTATATCATGTCCCTCAAGACTCTTGATAGCCTTACGAGCAGCTAATTCATCAATACTTCGTGTGGATAAGCAGAACTTGCAAGGATACATTAAAGGAGGACAAGCGGGCCGGACATGTATTTCTTCAGCGCCGCAATCCCATAGCTTTTTCACTGTAAAGTTCTTAAGCTGCGTCCCTCGAACAATAGAGTCCTCGCATATAACTATTTTATTACCATTGATAACCTCTTTTACCGGTATTAACTTCATTGTAGCTACCAGGTCGCGGGTTTCCTGTGAAGGCGGAGTGTAGCTTCTTCCGTAACCGGGCGTATATTTGACCAGGGGTCTTCTTAATGGTTTGCCTGAACCCATAGCGTAACCCAGGGCGTGCCCTACTCCTGAGTCAGGTATACCTGCGACTAGATCTATCTCAATATCGTCGTCATGTTTAGCCAGAGCTTTTCCACACTTTTCTCTTACTATTTCAGCATTTATTCCTTCATAACTTGATGCCGGAAAGCCTGTATATATCCAGAGGAATGTACATATTTGATTGTTCTCGCCTCCCTCTCTCTTGGTGGTCATACCATTTTCGTTTATAAGGACAATTTCTCCCGGTTCCAAATATTTAGCGATCTCAAATCTATTGTTGGGAAATGCGGTTGTTTCAGAAGTAATTGCCCAATCACTCCCGCGCTTTCCTACCACAAGAGGGGTATATCCGAACCGATCTCTTGCGGCATATATACCGTCTTTATTTAAAAGAAGGAGAGAGCAAGACCCGTCTATTGCTTCGAACATTTTCTCTATACCGTCTATAAGCGAGGTTCCCTGATTAATGATCTTTGCTATGAGTTCGGTAACATTGATTGTATTGTCTCCCATTTCACTGAATGAGATACCTTTTTCAAGAAGCTTAGCTGTCAGTTGATCAGAGTTTTCGATTAAACCGCTTGTAACCATACAGAAGGGTCCGAATTTAGAGTTTAGATACATCGGCTGTTCATTGCTGTCGCTTATAACGCCGATACCCTTATTGCCCGAGATGTGTTTGGAGTCTTCATAAAATTTTGATTTGAATTGGCTTTGGCTTATATTGTGTATCTGCCGTTGAAAGCTTTCGCCAAGTACCGCTAATCCTCCATATTGTGTACCCATATGAGAATGATAGTCCGTACCATACAAAAGCGTATTTACACAATTTTCTTTTGAAATTACACCAAAAACGCCACTCATGCTGATCTCCTTAATTTAATGTACTGATAATAGAAGTTAACTTATTCATTCTATATGAAATCTTTAGGTTTGCACAGTAAATTATCAGAAACAGTTAATTCGTGAGCAGCTTTTGGGCAAATAAAAACCGCTTATCGGGATTTTATGAGCACACACGATAAACGGTTTTGTATGTAGAAATGTTTTTATTTTGTTACGCGTAAGTCCAAAATTCTTTTACAATTCTTAGTTCAGTTTCAAGTTTTTTGATCAGGCTGATAGTTCTTTCCGGGGAGATAAAATAAGAGACCCTTTCTCGTATTTGCCTGCTTCCCTGATAGTCGTCGTCTTGAGCATCGCTTGTAAGCATGTACATGAATTGGAATAAATTAACGCTTGGTGAAATAAAGGAATCTTCGAGCATTTCTCTTAGCAGATTTTTTGCTTCAATTTCTCTAGCTGTCTTATCTCCGGCCAGGCGGCCAAGTATGGCCATCATCAATAGGCGCGACTGAAACATCGATTCCTTTTCCCTGGACTTTCGTCCCGAAAGCTCCTCAACGCTTAGGATTCTGATACCTTTAAAGCGCTTTGCCAATCGCGGGTCATGCTCATTTATTAAGAAGTTTAAGCGTTCGTTTACACGCTTATCTGTTATAATTATTCTTTGCGCGCCTGGATTTTCTTCGAGAAGGCCGGCAAGAAGCCATTCGCCCTCTTTTCCGTAAGAACCAACATTTCCGTATCTTGTAACCTTTAAAGGCACGCCCCTGCTTTCCAGTTTTGTTAAAGCCTTCTTGATGGAATCGGTCAAAGTTATTGATTGTGGAATAAATACCTCTATTTGTGTATCATGCAGTAGATTTACCGCTTCCCATATGCGTGAACGCTGATCTTCTAACAAAGGTTCTTCTATCACGGTTTTTTCGCTCCCGGGTCCTTCCATCTCAAGGAATACGGTAAACTCCGTTACTAGATTGCGTCCGCCGAGTCTTTCGGCGATTGCGTCAGCTTTTCTTCGCGGGGTAATAAATTCCTCATAACTCCGGGATGGCTTAGCGCCCAGCGTGGTTTCATATCCAAAAAACCTATCGCTTGGGAGTGTTTTATCAACATTTTTTACGGGATCAGAATCACTATCACCGGAGTCGTCAGCGATGATTTTAACCTTAGGGTCGTCAGGCACTAAGCCGACAGTATTTCCTTCATCGCCTACAACTCTAATCATAGACTTGGCATCAGTATTTTTAGAAGCCAGGTTTATAGGTTTAATATGTCTCCATATATTTAGAATCAAATCTCCGAAATTTTTGTCCGCTTGTCCATAGATGATGTCTGCCGCCTTTTTTTCTTCGGGAGTGGCAGCATTTTCAAATGCATCCTTCTTGTTCCGCACTTCCCTGGCAAAGTCAAGAAGCTGCTCCTTCATAAAATTGGTAAAATTGCTATTAGCAGCTATCAAAAGTTTCTGAAAGTCCTCATCATTCGAAACTTTTGACTCCAGCTTGTCCATGTAGTCACGCACCCATCTTAAAAATTTTGTTGAGTCGTCAAGAGTGGACGACACTTTATAGATGACGTCTCCTATAGTAACTTCCTGCGAATCCCTGCCGGTCGCGGCCAAAGTATTAGTTATGTTTGCCTTGCGGTCAACATAGTCAGCTATGAGTTCTTTGTCAACATGTAGCGCTGGAACTGAAATAAGGCGACTGCTATTGCCTTTTTTTCTTGAGAAGAATTGACGGTTTATAGCTAAAGCAAGGTTAACTCCGTGGTCTCTATGCGCTCCGTAAGCCGCAAACCATGGAAATTCTTCTTGAAGATTTATGTTAAATGCTTCATTGCTAGTAAAGATCCACTCGAGTCTTTCTTTGAAAACTGTATTGTCGTACCTTACCTTATCAGTAAACGTGTACGAACCTAAAAACCACAACCATATTGCGTCATTTATATTATGGTATCTTCCTCCCAAAAAATTGGCACTTTGTTCATCTCTTCTTACTATTAAACTTTCATTAGAAGATGAAAGATGTCCTCCCCCTTTTGTTATAGGTTCTGGCGTGGAAATATTTACAATGTCCATCATCTCATGCTTGGCAAGGCGATAAAATATGCCCCAGGCTACACTTGTGGTCCTTTTTTCAAGCCCTTCAAGATCGTATTCAAACCAAATATCATTTTCGATTATATGGTTCCACATTTGAACAAATTTAGTATGAACGACAAGCGTATATTTTCCATCTCGCGAGGCTTCCAGGCGTGCTATTGGAAGCTCTCCAGATTCCTCGTCAACTTCAAAATAACCCTCTTTGATTTCTAGAAGATCGGAAGGTATGAGAGCTTCATTATCTCTGTAATATTCAAGAGCCTCAATGAGGTTAGATGAAAAAAGTAATGGATTCTTTTCCCAGCCCTCGGGAACATCTGAGGACTTTGGATCAATAAAATTTACAGTAAAAGGAAGTCTTGCAATTCTAGACCCGCGAAATCTTGTTGGAGCTTCAAGCGCGGAATCAAGATGGCCGGGACTTCTCTTATCCGCCCATAATTTTTGTCCGGCCGCGTACATACCTTCACGTGTATCAGGGATATTTGAACCCGGTTCCGGACTTAAAGCAAACGACATATTAGTGGTTAGAAACACTATTGATACAATGATACATATGACCTTTTTTAACATACGTCTCCTTGTGTTTATGAGAGAATATCCGTGAAAGGGATATTAAGCTTTTATATATGCTAACACATCGGAAACAGTTAGTAAACAAGAATCATAGCTTACTTTTTTATCATTAACATTCAGAGATTTGCCAGACAGTTGTCATACCCGGCATGATTTGGCTGGATTTTCTACCCTTAAAGTCGGTTCTATGGTATTTGGAGAGAAGGTCTAGTGATTCCTTGTATTGTATTCGATCAGAGTCATCCAGAACAAGATAGCCGCCCTTTTTTATTTTACTGATGGCAGCCGAACAACAGTCGTTCCTATCAAGCCCGTCAACAAGAACAAGGTCAAAAAAGTTGTCAGGATAGGTGCTGACACTATTTACGTATTTACTTGTTTTTGTGATCTTGTTGGGAACATGAAGAATGTAATCAACGTTCACGGCGGAGTTTTTATTTATCTTGGGAAGGACTTTTTTATGCCATCTTTCATCATGCTCGACGGATACAACCTGCTTTGCGTGTTTTGAAAAGAATAATGTGGAGCCGCCCGAGCCGTATTCAAATACTGTCATATCGGGCTTTAAATAATTTGTAAGCCATTCGAGGGACTTATTAGTTAGCCAGGGAGTGTATTTCAGCATACTTGTTATCTGAAAAATTTTTTCAGACTATTCTTGTGTTCCGGAAGAGCCAGCATTAGCAATAGCCGAGCTTTGGGTCCTGTAAGGTCTCCGCCCAGAATAACGCCCTCTTCTTCCAGCATCGCTCCCCCGCCCTTGTCTCCATATACCGGATACACACGACCGTTATACACGCGTGTTGTAAGCACGACTTTTACATTATTTTTTAAAGCATACTCTATAGCTTCTTCTACGTTTGCGTTTACGTTTCCTGCTCCTACACCTTCAATCACAATGCCTTCTGCCCATGAGTCAACAGCATACTTTATTAATGCGCCATTGTCGCCAGCGTAGGTTTTTATAAGAGGAACATTTGCCAGTTTTTCCGGGAGAGGAAGTCTTATTCGAGGAGGTCTTTCGTTATATTTATAAACCTTGCCGAGCTGTATGTATCCCAGATATCCCTTCTCGCCGGAATCAAAGGTTTGAACATTGGTTGTCTCAGTTTTTACTACATTCCTGGCGGAATTTATATATTGGTTTAAGGTAACTGTTACTCCCCAGCTCTCTGCTTCTTTTGAAGTCGCCTGTATTACAGCATTTAGTATATTAGCCGGGCCATCAGGCGAAACATCGGACGCATCGCGCATGGCGCCTACAAATACTACAGGTTTTTCACTCTTTAAAGTTAAGTCTAAAAAGAAAGCGCCTTCGGCCATCGTGTCTGTACCATGTGTTACAACAGCCCCTGCTATTTTTTTGTCTTTTAAGACCTTATCTACCGTACTGCTGAGACTTGCCCAAATTTCAGGAGTCATTTGAGAGCTATCAATGTTTGAAAAGTTAATTACCTGTATATTCGCAACCTTGGATAGTTCCGGCACAGCCGCGAGTAGAGCCTCTCCGGAGAGGGCCGGCACCGCGCCGCCTGTTTTAGGGTCGACCTTTTCGGCTATTGTTCCTCCTGTTGTTATTATAGCGACGGTAGGAAGTTTTGGATCTATTACTGCGCCTTCTAAAGCATAAGAAATAACACCACTGAAGGCAAAAACAAAAATAATGAGAGCTAGAATCTTCTTCACGTGTTTTCTCCTTTTTAATCTATTTTTTCTTTTTTCTTTCTTACTGATCCGGATTGAAACATTTCAAACCGGTTAAGATACTTGGTCTGTATCTCCTGCATATATAAAAATATGCCCGGAGTAACAAAAAGCGTTATAATCTGCGCAAAGGCCAAGCCCCCTACAATGATAAGCCCCAGCGGCCTTCTTGAAGCCCCGTCTGCGCCGAACCCTAAAGCTATTGGGATGGCTCCCATTATTGTAGAGAGGCCCGTCATAAGAATTGGACGGAAGCGAACCACACACGCGTCATAAATAGCTTCAAAATCAGAACAATCTTTTTCTGTTAAGTTCTGCTCGGCAAAGTCTACCATCATAATACCGTTTTTAGAAACAATTCCCAAAAGCATAAACATGCCGATATAAGCGTACAGGGATAGCTCCGACCTGAAAAATAACAGCGTTACAAGGCCCCCGAATGCGGCTACCGGCAGAGTTGTAAGTACCGTAAAGGGATGTATGTAGCTTTCATAGAGTATCCCTAAAATAATGTACATTATAAAGACTGACACTAAAAGAAGTATCCCCATGCTGCCTACCGCCTGTTCAAACTCTTGAGCCTCTCCCTGAAAGGTACCGCTTATTTCCGGCGGTAAGATTCCCTTAGCGGTGATCTCGAGCAAGTTTGTGGCCTTACCTAGAGGGACGCCCGCCTTTACGTTGAATGAGATCGTAGCAGAATTAAGCTGATCGGAATGCGGTACGTTTTGCGGGCCAACAGTCTCTTCCCATTCGGCTACAGCGCTTAATGGTATAAGTTCATTAGTAGTTCCGGAACGTACGTAAATGCGCGAGAGGTTCTCCGGATTTTTGCTGTATTTCTTGTCAAGCTCAACTATAACGTCATATTGATCAATGTCCGTCTTATATGTTGTTACCTTACCTCCGGAATAAGCAAGACTTAATGCGTACTCGATGTTTTCCGCGGTTATTCCCAGAGTTGATGCCCTGTCGCGCAAAAGATTAACTTGTAATTGGGGCATATTCAGCTTAACGCTATTTTGAACGTCAATAAATTCGGGCATGCCCTTCATGATTTCTTCAAGCTTCAAGGCTATAGCATAGAGTGTATCACTATCGCTTCCGTTTAATGTATAAGAATATTGACTTCCAGCCGCCGTACTTTCTCCTCCTGCGCTTAAGGACAATGATGGCATGGCCTGCAAGAAAGCAAAACCCATTGGGAGTATAGCCATTTGCATTCGTAATGACTCAACCACTTTGTCTATCGGAGGCCTTTTGTTTAAAGGTTTAAGCGTAGCAAAGAATGGTCCTGTGCTTTGGTCGGCGCCCGGCGCCTGGCCCGTTACAGATATAACTTTTTCAACCGAAGGATTGTCCAGCAGCACTTGATTGACTTGACTTTGAAATTTACGCATCTGAAGAGTTGAAGTGCCTTGAGGCACAACCATCTGCCCCATAATAGCGCCCGAGTCCCCCTCAGGCAAAAATGTTTTTGGAAGTATGGTAAACAGCCATAATGTGCCCAAGATACACACTGCCCATGCTATAACTGCTACGTGCTTATGTTCCAGGACCCACTTGAGCATAACTTTATATTTATCAACCATGCGCCCAACGAATCTATCGGTAAAGTTTTCTATTTTTGTTTTTACGTCCGATGCGCCTTTAAGCATTCTGCCGCACATCATAGGCGTTAATGTGAGGGCTATTATTGTGGAACAAACTATTGCGAAAACAACTGTAAGGGCAAATTCATTAAAGTTTTTCCCGACAACGCCACCCATAAAAACAAGAGGTATAAATACGACTATAAGAGCAACGCTGGTTGATATAACGGTCCCTGTTATCTCACCCATACTTTTTATAGCTGCCTGCAAAGGCTTTAAGCCATTCTGTATATGTCTTACGGTGTTTTCCAGGATTACGATGGCATCGTCTACCAAAAACCCCACAGAAAGCGTAAGTCCCATTAAGGATAAGTTGTCCAAGCTAAAGCCTGCTGCGAACATAGCTATAAAAGTGCCGACAATAGCAAGAGGCAAAACTGTAGCGGGGATGACAGTGTCTGTAATCCTCCCCAGGAACAGGAATATCACCATAATTACAAGACATAGAGCAATAATTATTGTGGTTTTTACATCTTTTACAGATTCTATAATTGATATTGATTTGTCGTAGAAGATCTCGAGGTTGACAGATCCGGGAAGCTCTTTTTTAAGTTTTTCGACGGTCTTATGTATACTCTCACTTACTGCGACAGTATTTGCCCCGCCCTGACGATAGACGGCCACAACTACCGAACCTCCCAGCATTTTCTCCCCCGAATGGCCATACATTACGTTAACTACATCATTGTCGAGGCCATCCACACATTTAGCGATCTCTCCAAGCTTGATGGGTGCATTGTTTTTGTATGCCACAATAAGGGGTTCGTAGTCCTTTGCCTGTAATAATTGCCCCTGGGGTTCGATCGAAAAAGTTCTGAAGTCTCCATTTAGACTTCCTGCGGGTATTGTAACTGTACCGGTTTTTAAAACTTGGGCAACTTCATCTATACCAATTCCTAGGGACGCGATCTTGTCCGGGTTAACCTGTATTCTTATTGCTGATTTCGCGCCCCATACCTGCACCTGCGATACTCCGCCCAGGATGCTTATTCTTTTACCTATGGTTCTATTTCCGTAATCGTACAGTTGACCGGGCGTTACGGTGTCGGATGTTACCACGAGATATATTATTGGTTCATCAGAAGGATTAACCTTTGTATATGAAGGAGCC
>JAQBAV010000120.1:0-4486 GCA_032126595.1 Candidatus Omnitrophota bacterium
GGTATATAACCTTTTTTTAAATGTTCTGATAATGCTTTAATTGTAAAATCGTGCGCCTCTTGCATCATATCAATACCATAAACGACACTCTTCGGATTAAGATAAAACCACCAGCGTACCGTTACTCCCACATTAATTCCGCAGTCAACTATCACTGGTTCCTTTGTCTTCCTGATCCTTTTTTCTATATATGGGTCTCGAAGCGAGCCTTGAAAAATATTATCTCGTATATTCAGGATTTCTTCTTTATGTGTAATAAGCCCAAAATTTGGCAAAAATAAAGGCAAACGGAACGATGTTTGTTTTTTTACACAAAGAAAATAGATCGCACTTTTAAGACCGAATGTCTTGCAAAAAACAAGAAGATTTATGAATTTATTCATGGTGCAGGTATTGTATCACAAAGTAAATTACCGGTCTAGGTAGTTTAAATAAAAACTATGTACTGCGGGGCCTAAAGGGGGTAAAATGATGATAACTAATTTTTTATTTTGGGAGAATATTATGGGAACTTTATCGGTGGATATTGAAGGCGTATTAATAAAAAATCTTGGTATAAGCGCTCTTACGGAGCCCTCTTTAAGAAGGGCCATAGCGGAACATTATGATCCCCTGCCTGACGGCGAGAAAAGGCGTATAACTCGTGAAATTGCCCATGATGTTATAAAAGCTGCAAGGGTTCGCGGAGGAAAGGAAAAATGCGAGGATATAGGGAAAAAAGGGTCTTTGCCGGGTGCCAATGTGCTGGCGATAAATCATACGGGGCCCCTTGATGTTACGCTTGAATGGGAAACGGAACCGGACGGCACTCTTAAGCTCTCAGGATACCACGTTCACTCAGGAGGAGATCAGGTAAACGTATCAAAGGTATTCAGCTCTTTTCATGAAAATATTGCGCTCGTGGCGCTTTCGGGAAAAGAAGGAGGCGAAATTACCGGCGAATGGGAAAGAAATTTTTTAAATAAAAACATAATCCCCTCTCTGATTCGTGATCTTACTGAAGACCAACAGGTGGCGGTCTACAACATGGTCGATGGAGGTCATCTTCCCGCGATGTTTGGATGGCTGGATGAACTCTCAAAAGAGACCGTAGAAAATATAAATCGTGAAGCTCTACGGGTCCTGGAAAAGATGTTTGCGAGTGGGTCGGACACTGTCTGGATGGTCCTTTCGGCGGGGGGACCCGTAAGGCATAACAAGGAGACAGCCTATTATGCAACGCTCGTAAAAAAGGTGAAGGAGAAATACGGGGACAAGGTTGAATTCCTTGTCGACTTTAAGTATATGTCCGGACCCGATGAGGCTATGTCAGTTTTGGACATTCATAGAGAAACTCCCCAGGATATAATTAAACCAAACCTGGAAGAATTCGTGCAGATATTGGTCTCAAGCGGTTTGGTAAAAAGAGATTCTCTGGAAGAAAATACAATTACCGAAAGCGCTATTAAGGACTATGCAAAAAAATTAAGAAAGAAATATAATCTTCTGGGAGTGCTTGTTTCAATGGATAAAGACGGACTCATGCTCGTTATGCAAGACAAGGTCATTAAAGAAAAAGGCATCAAGATAATACAGGCCTCTCATACAGCCGCAGGAGATTCACTTAAAGCGGGATTTGTTTACGCCCTTTCCAACAAGAAAACATTTGAAGAAGCTGTACATACCGGGAATCTTTTTGGAGCTTCAACAGCTTCTATGGAAGGCTCTCAAACTGTCACACCCCAGAGACTTGCTGAGATAGAGGCTTTGGCACTCATGCAAAATGTAGTGCCGGAAGTAGAATATCTGACGTAGACTTAAACTCTATATATCATATATATAAAAAGGGCACCCTTGTAGGTGCCCTTTTTGCTTATTATACTACATTTTCTAGTAGATACTTAGACCGTACCTCTACGCTCTTCAAGCTCTCTGCGGATCTCCGCTGATCTTTGTTTTGTCAGCGGCATACGCAAAACAAAAATAATAGCGATAATCATGCCCGCGATCGGCAAAAACGCCAGACTGGCTCGGATCCCGAATATGGTCTCAGGAGTCTGCACTTTAAGTTTCCAGGTAAAACCCACCCATGACAAAATAAGACCGGAGAAAAAATACCCTAATGAATTCCCCAGTTTAAGGATATAGGAAGCGCAGGCGGTAAAAGAACCTTCTCTTCTTTCCTTCGTATTAAGCTCATCGTAGTCAATAATGTCGGCGCCGATGGAACTATGCAGCATCCAGAGAGATGCCGCAGCCATTCCCATCAAACCCGACGCGATCGTTTGCAGCCAGATAATCTTCGGTGTATACAGGAACCAGGAACCGCCGTAACCAAATATGCCTATACAGCAGGCTACCACTACCGCATGCCGTTTGCCGATATGATGCGCCAGAGTCGCAAGCAGCGGAACTCCTATAACGCCTCCCAGCATAAAAGCTATGCCCATAAAGAACTGCCAATTATCTCCGACAATTTTGTCACCGGCGGCTACATAAAAAACCGTGGCGTAGTAACCAAGTGAGCCCACCATGCTCGTACCAATAATAAAAGCGGCACCCACAATGACCATCTGACGGAACGGCTTACACCTGAGAGTCTCGCCATAGGAACTCAGGATGGAAATTTTTTCAGTAACCTTCACAACCACTTTCTCATAGTAGCGTTCTTTAACTTTAAAGAAAATAATTACGGCAAAAACAGCCATTACCACACCAAGAATTGATGAGTACACTTTCAGCCCCAAGAGCACATTCTTCTGGCCTGTTCCCGGAATAAGAAACCAGGCCAGATTGGTAAACCTCAAAGCATAAAAATTGCCCAATTCTGAAACCTTTTGGGCCATACTGCGATATGCCATGATGGAGGTGCGCTCTTCATAATCAGGCGTCATTTCATTACTCAAACTGTAGTATGGCACGGTAAAAGCGCTGATTATGGGAATATAGATCATGTTGGACCCTAACATGTACCAAAATACTACGGACACACCGAGAAATTTTATATTCACCCAGCCCGGCGATACCCAAAACATAATCGGCAGCAAAAGTCCGCTTAAAATACCGGCAATCAAAATAAAAGGACGACGGCGGCCGTGTCTGGTACGCAAATTATCGGACACCCACCCTATCACAGGGTCAACAACAGCATCAAAGACTCGGATCAATGTAAGCGCCAAACCCACCAACCACGGTGAGACGCCTAAATACATGTTAAACACCGCGAAAGCGACAGACGGGTACAACCAGATCCCCCACATATCAACTGCCGTGCCAAGACCATAGAACAGCTTTGTGGGAATCGGAAGACGATCACGCAAAGTTTTATTCTCATTAACAACATTAGCTTCTTGCACTATGTTTCCTCCTTTTTCCTTTTTGTAAATCTATTTTAACGATTATGGCATGCATCGATGAGACGCTCTATGCTTGTCGTGGCCACGCATTGAACTGTATCAGCGCCGCCATAATAAAGCTTAATCTCGCCGTTATCCTCCGCCACAGCCCCGCAGGTAAACACCACGCTGGGAGTTTGTCCTGTAAGTTCGTATTGCTCCTCAGGAAGCAGTATCGCTTTTTCGCTCATAGCTTTGACTTTTGACGGATCCTCCAGATCTAAAAGACACACACCTAATTGATAAACAAAGTGCGATTTACATTGACTACGCACCCCGTGAAAGATATTTAACCATCCTTCGGATGTTTTAATAGGAGCGGCTCCTGGCCCGATCTTTGTCCAGGCCCAGCGAATCCCTTCCCAGTTCCTAAATACGCATTTACTTTTTCCCCAAAAGATAAGATCCGGAGAATAAGACACCCAAATATCCCCAGTATCGGCTCCGGTATTAGGCCGGTCAAGACGCGCATATAATCCGTTGATCTTCTCCGGGAAAAGCACTCCATTGCGGTTATCTGTTTCAGAAATAAACCCCAACCATTCAAATTTCTTAAAGTCCAGAGTCTTTACCAAGCTTAGCCGACAAGTGTGGCCTGAATGCGCAGCATGGACTATATAGTATGCGTCTCCAAGTTTTGTCACGCGAGGATCATAGTACATACCGGTGGTATACTCACTAAACTCAGGATCATCGTGAGGCAGGGTTATGGGCTTTGTCCGAGGTTTAAAATGATAACCGTCCGTGCTTTCAGCGATCCAAAAACGGTCAACTAAGGCAGAGTCTTCTACCCGGCAAACCATAATGTAAATATCATCGTATTTCACTATGCCGGAATTAAAAACATTTTTAATATCGGCCTCAGCGGGAAAATCCTTACCTGTCAAGATAGGGTTCCCCTTATACCGCTTGCATATAGGATACTTGCTTACACTCACGTTTAGCACCTCCAAATTTCAGAAGACAAAATTCACATAACTATTATGTCTTTATTAAGTGATATCTAGCCACTCTGTATCAGCTCTATTCCATTCTAAAATTATATGTTTTCTGTCCTCAAAGAATTTCCGGACTTTTCCTTCATCGTATTTTAACATGTCTTGAAGAATAGG
>JAQBAV010000121.1:0-7377 GCA_032126595.1 Candidatus Omnitrophota bacterium
CTAATTATTTCCCTTTCTCCTCAACATCTCCTCTTTACTATAAATACACCCGCAGTAGTTCTGATGATATAGGCCCAATTCTTTAGACAACTCCATAGCCCTCTTAAAGCCATCTTTTTTCTTAAAGTCTGCCGGTATAAATCTATCTATGTCTATCTCGAGGCCCACCCTATTAATTAGCTCAGCATTCTTCATAGGCCCCACCGAAAGAGTAGTTGTAAACTTATCAAAGCTTCTTTTTTTCATTTCATTATAAGTTCTTTCAAGCCTCATTCTAAAACAGGTCTCACACCTTTTTCCGCCTTCTGGATCATACTCATAACCCTTAACCGAACCGAACCAATTCTCTCTGTCATAAGGCCCTTCTATCAGCTCTACACCATACTCTTTGGCCACTTTTCCGGCTTCTCCAAGACGTTTCCCATACTCATCCTGAGGGTGGATATTCGGGTTATAAAAATATCCTGTAACTGTATGCCCCTCAATCATTAACCGCTCTATAGCCGGTCCCGCACAGACCGCACAGCATATATGTAGCAGAATTTTCATATTATTTTTAGCCCCAAATTATTTGCTTTTCATCACTCAGTGTGGCACACTTTATATGAAGGAAGTGACCCCCACACAGTTAGCTGTTAAGCTTAATTTTTATAAAAAAGAGGGTGGCGCCACTTCCTTCTTTTTTTGTGTATCATATAACAATTTCCGTAAAATCTTCCGCGACTTGCATATCCGGTCTACCTTCAAGAAATTTCTTAAACTCTGATGTATCCTTATGCTTCCTGCTTATGTGTGTAAGAATAGTCTTCTTAATATTCCCCTCTTCCACCATCTTAATAATTTCAGGCAAAGCTGCGTGTCTATAAGTTTTTTCTTCATCTAGATAAGTGCAATCCTGGATTAATAGGTCTGCTCCATAGGCAAATTTTATTAAATTTTCACAAATTTCAGTGTCTCCGGAATAAACTATCTTTTTACCCTCTTCTATCACTGCAACCTCATCTATAGAGATCATCTTATTATTGACAAACACCTTGCCAATCTGTTTTAAGCTCTTATAAAATTCGCTTTCTTCAGGTAGTCCAAGTTTTTCAGCTTTAGACTTATCAATTTTATATTTACTCTTCTCAATTAGTGCATATGCAACCGCTGGGATGCTGTGTACAACAGGGATTGATGCGATGTTAAACCTGCCTTTCTTGAGAATATTGCTAACGTTCTTCCCTTTCGATGGAACATTATGGGGATTAACCTTAAACTTTGCCATTGAGTAAGTAAAGCCTGTTGCCTTCTTGATTCGTTTTGCTTCCGGGGCATATACGGTTAAAGAGTCTTTCTTTCCATCGAACCCCATAGTATCAAGGAGTCCCGAAAGTCCAAGACAATGATCTCCATGCCAGTGCGTTATAAAAATTCCATCTATCTTCATGTGACTTAGGCCTGCTATCATCATCTGTCTCTGGGTGTTCTCGCCACAGTCAAAAAGATAGCAAAACTCTTCACCATCATCATAGGTAAGATGTATAGCAGTATGAGCTCTTTTAACCGTTGGCACACCGGCCGTTGTTCCTAAAATATTAATAGTGATCTTAGACATTCGTTTTATATATTCCTGCTGAGGTCAAGGTCCGGCTTCTTATATCCGGAGATTTTCTTTTCTTTCCAGTTCCGGGCTGAGCGGCGAAGGCCCTCTTCGGTAGATATTTTTGGAGCATATCCCAAGACACCTACGGCATGGGATATATCATAAACTCTATCTTTAAAAATGCGATCAAACTTTTTCTTGAAAAATGGCACTTTAATAGCAATATTTATCATCCATCCGGGAATAACCACCGGTTTAGGAGCGCCTAGTTCATCTGTTATTATATCCAAAGATTTTCGAATAGTAGTGACTTCTTTGTCGGCAACCATAAAAGTCCCTTCAAGCGCCTCTTCTCGTTCAAGCGCCAACTCCAGGATATCTATAATATTGTTTATATATCCTATATGGAGCTTTTCGTGTAAGTTAGACAAATCTGTTGTAGGGATCCTTCTCCTTGATGCCCGGTAAAAGATCTTACCCATAGCATGGGGCTCATCCTCTCCATATACCATGCAAGGCCTTATAATAACTGTTTTTAACCCCTTTTTTCTAAAATCCAAAGCTATTTTCTCGCCTTCAATCTTAGATCTTCCGTAAGCGCTTGTGGCCTTATACGGAAGGTTCTCAGTAAGAGGAACATCTGTATTACCGCTGATAACTGCCACAGAACTTAAATAAATAAGTCTTGCGGTGCCGTGCTTGTAGCAAGCCTGACATATGTTTTTTGTTCCAGAGACATTAACCTTAAAAAGATTCTCCTCAGCTTCGTCTTTCACTCTGCCTGAAGAATGATAAACAACTTCGGGAAGATGTCTGGCAAAAACGTCTTCAACCTGATCCTCATCTCTTATATCGGCAATGGCAAAGGTGACGTTCTTATCCTTGAGAAATTCCAGATTACTGGTTTTTCTTACCATACATATAACCTCTTCGCCTCTTTGAAGTAAACGCATAACAAGATTCTTGCCGATAAACCCCGTTGCCCCTGTAACTAAAATTTTCATGTTATTTCTCTTTTAATAGGGCGGTTATCTTACGAGTGAGAATAAAAAAGCAAAAAAAGAGGGTTATGCCGTTAGCTATTATCATAGGGTAAGACTTAAGAAAAAGACCGTACACAAGCCATAGAGAGACTCCGGCAGCAAAAACACAATACATTAACAATGAAATGTCTCTAGTGTGGTTGGTGCGAATTATTTTTACGATTTGTGGAATAAAAGAAATAGTCGTACAAATCCCCGCAACCATGCCGATGGAATGAATATAGATCTCCTGCATGTTATATATTTATCCTATTGTGTATCCTGAACGCTTGAGGGCCTTGTCCATGCGTTCCAACGTCTGGCTTACCGTGCTGCCTTCAGTAAGGTTGTTCATACAAATAGCGGCGTACCCTTTTCGGTTTTTGATCTTAAAAGTATTGACCTGAGAACTTTTTACCTTTTTCAGATTTTTCTCTTTAGCCATTTTGTTACCCGCCCTTTCCTTTATTTAGATCTTCTTCTCTTCTGCTTATCACCCTTAAGTCATAAGGCAGTTCAACGACAAATTTATTTCCTTTTTCAGGATGGCTTTCAGCCCATATCTTACCCCTGTGCAGCTCTACAATATCTTTTACTATCGCCAGCCCTAAACCCATCCCCTCGGTAGATTGGTCAATCCGGTTGTATTTATCAAAGATGCTCTCCAGTTCTTCTTTGGGAATATAATTACCGCCATTAAGTATCTCAAGTCTTACAAGATCATTTGCAGGAGTAAGGTCCACCGTAATATCATTATTTTCTGGAGAATATTTAACTGCGTTGCTTAAAAGATTGTTTATCAGCTGCATTATTTTTCTTTCATCCGCCCATACAATAAACTCTTCTCCATATATGTTTTTTTTGAGATGAAGATTTTTGTCCCTGAACAAAACTTCATATTCTTTTAGCTGTCCTTCCAATATACCCAAGAGGTCACACTTAGACCTTTTAAACTCAACCATACCTTCTTCTATCCTATGGATATCAAGCATGTTATTTATAAGGAAATTCATGCGTGAAGTCATGCCCTGGCACACTTCAAGAGTTCGTTTCTGGTTTTCATTAACGTCTCCGTGAATTCCGCTTAAAATATTATCAATATTCCCCATAAGAGCAAATACCGGGTTCTTTAGATCATGAGTAACCTTTGCTATTAGGGTTGACCTTACGCGCTCTCTGTTCATTCCCCTTTCGGCAAAGTACACGAGGTCTTTTACTACGTCATACCCCAGCACATATCCTATCGATACAAAAAGGATCGCCATTGCGAACAATAGGCCCACGTATCCAACTAATATATTTATCGTAAAAAGCTTCTCGACTAGAAGATAAAAAAAGATAAGAAGAGGAATAACTGCCATAAGGGCAACGGCATGGGCAAGCCTGGTGTATGATCTTTTCTTAAGTTTATTTAGCCCTGAATACCATCTTTTATCTCGTTCGGATTTTCTATCCTTTTCCATGTCTCCTCCTAGGATGTTAATACATATTATAATGATACTTAGTATTAAAAGCCAATCTTAATTAGAAAAACTTTGATAATAGGCCCTTTTAGGGTTACAATATAGCCATGAAAATCAGAGTCGCAAAAACAGCCGGGTTCTGCTTTGGAGTCAAAAAGGCTCATGACGCCGCATTGGAATTATCAAGATCTAATGACAAGGTAGTTATGCTGGGTGATATTGTGCACAATGAAGATGTTGTAAATGAGATCGAAGCCGCCGGCATAAAAAAGATCTCGCGCCTTACTAAATCAAAAGGCAAAACCCTTCTTGTTAGGGCCCACGGCACAGGGAAAAAGGCCATAGAGAAAGCTCATAAGCTTGGCTATAAAGTGGTTGATGCAACCTGCCCCATGGTAACTGAGATACATAAAATAGCTCAAGACATGGAGAAAAAGGGTTATTCTATAATTGTGATCGGCGACAAAAAGCATGATGAAGTTCAGGGCATAGTCGGACAATTAATTGCAAAACCTATCGTTATAGATAACGTTAATAATACCCCGATTAAAAAGCTGCAGAAAATCTCTAAAGCCGCCATCGTTGTTCAGTCCACACAGAATATCGACGACATCCTGCCTATCATAAAGAAGGTCAGCCGCTATGTTGAAGATACCCAATTTTTTAATACGATCTGCAGGACCACAACGGTAAAACAGGAGGAAGTAAAAAAAATGCCTCTTGAGAATGATGTGATGATAATCATCGGCTCTAAAACCAGCGCGAACACCCAGAGGCTCTATGAAATATCTAAAACCCTGAACAAGAAAAGTCACTGGGTCCAATCAAAGAAAGATATCAAGTCCGCTTGGTTCCGCGCCGAAGACAATGTAGGCGTTACAGCCGGAGCATCCACCCCCGACCGGACAATAAAAGACGTCGTAAAGCATATTCGCAGCATCGTTAAATAATAGTTCAAATCTTACCACCCCTGTGATATAATAACACTAATTTAGGATCCACTTCTAAATTTTCCGCACATATAGTTCTTTTGACAAGTCAAGACACGGAGGAAGATATGAAAATATCTAAAAATTTCCTAATCAGACCGCTATCCATGCTCATAGCATTCACCTTCTCGTTTACAAGTATTGCGTGGCCTGAAACCCCAAACTACACACCTTTTGATGAAGATCAAACCCAAAGTCAATTTCTCACACAAGATCAGCTAGACAAATTCACCAACATCAAACAATCTCTAATAGAAACACGTAATGAAACTTCTCCGCAAATTTCAACTGAACCCGAAATAATTGAACATCTCTACGATATTATAATCCCTGAAGACCTGGCTAGCCTAACCAGTTTGGAAACTTTATATAACCAAAGTGTGACTTCAAGAGAGCAAGCTCAAAATGCATATGACAATCTCCTATCCATTCTTGCGTCTTACTACCAGGAAGTTGAAAATGCTAAGAATGTTATAGAGAATGTGTATAATCAAATTGATTCTGTTTCCAACAGAATCAATTCCTTAGAATCAGAAGCCTCACAAACTACAACCTTTAGATCTTCACTAGAAAACGATATAGCCACCAAAACTACTGGAGGCCAAACTTACTTAAATGAATCAGCTCAGCTAGAAAATGATCTAAACTTAATGTACGTTAGTTTAAATAATTTAAGCACCAATAAAGGCGCTCTTAAAAGCAACCTTAACGCTGCTGAGGCTGTACTGAATGAAAAAACTAATGAGAAACAAACCCTTGAAAATGAGATTGCTTCCCTGCTAGCTAAGGTAAATTCTACAAGCTCAGATTTACTTGTCGCCGAAACGACTCTCTCCCAAGAAGAGACTGCACTTGATGACGCAATAGATTTAGTTCATCTTACTATTGCCATCGCCTTTGATATATATACATCTACTTATGAGAAGCTATTTGATGGAGCAGGAGACCTTGTAGGCGTTACTCTCCCACCGGAATATGACACAGGCGGCGTGCCAACCATTGAAGAAAAGGAAGCTATCCTTTTTAACGCCCTCATTGAAGATGAAGAGGTGCAGGAAGCAACCCTTCTTGTAACTCAAAAACAAGCACTAAAAGATGCTGCACAAACTTCATACGATACTAAGCTTACCGAATATAGTGCATTTCTGCCCGAGTATGACCAAGCGGTAACAGACTACCAAGCAGCTCTGGCTAGCTATACTGACATCGAGTCTGTTGTAAATGCCTTTGAAGGCGAAATACAAGCCAAGGAAATTAATCTTCTTGCCAGCTATGAAAAAACAAAGCTTATTGAAACAGACATTAATACTCTAAGTGAAGGTGTTCTTGCTACAACCGATCAAATAAATTCATTAAGCGACTTAATCACCGAATTTAATACCTCATTAGATATACTAAATGTACGGCGAGTTGAACTTGAGAACCTTAATAGCCTCGCTCAGCAAACAGCAACTGGATTCGAAGAAGGCCCGGAATTAGCAGCAGCTCTTATGGGCCTTAATCTTTCAATTGATCAAGAAAGAGCAATTAGGTCCCTCTATGAAGAAGCCCTGGAAGAACGCTCTGAAATAATCAGCTCTCTCCAAATAATTGACGATAAAACTAAATCTGAACTTATATCCGCTATTCTAAATGATCTTAGAGATCCTTTGGCTAGGTCAGATCAAACCCTTGATCCGGCATCTATCAATGAAGGCTACATAAATAATATGCTGCTTGGCGTCTATGATAATGTTGTGCTTCTTGACGGAAAACTCTCACTGGAGGCCCTGCTTCAGGATAAGCAAATCATTAGAAAATCCTTAAGGGAAAACTATATAAAGGTATTCCAGAAGGAACCCACAAACGCCATGCTGGACGCTTTTGTTGATGCTACCCAACGCCTTAAAATACCTGCTCTCAGGCTATTTGAAATACTAAAGGGAATTGAAAAGGAAAAGTTAAATATTAACGAAGAAGAAAAACTGGATTCAGAAAAGGATCTTATAGAGGAAAATGCAATTGATGAAGAAGTTCTTCAAGAAAACCAATCAGTAATTGAAAAAATATCTGAACGTTTACTTCAGGATAACCTTAGCTCAGATATGATCAATAATGCCATCAGCTTCTTGACGTCTGTACCCTCTTCACTTATTACATGCGGAGTTGCAGCGCTGAATAATCTATTTAATAGTACCGGCGAAAGTGTTTCCAAGAATAGTATCGCTGAGGAAGCCATACTTACTGACATAATAGAGAACAATCTCAACCAAAATATTGAATCAGGCCTTCAGCTATCCCTATTTGCTCTTCAAAATGCGGCAAAAGCAAGTGGAACA
>JAQBAV010000122.1:0-2919 GCA_032126595.1 Candidatus Omnitrophota bacterium
CCTATAAAGGTCAGATTGAGAAAATCCAGAAAAGAAAGAGAGCAGTAAAAATCCGACTTCGAATTTTGAAAGGTGAGGGTTAAATGAAGATAATACTGGCAATTCTTTTAGCATACTTATTGGGTTCTGTGCCGACAGCATTTATTTTTGGGAAGCTTTTTAGGGGCATAGATATACGTGAGCATGGCAGCGGAAATGTGGGTGCTACTAATATTGCAAGAACCCTTGGAAAAGGCTATGGCATAATTGTTCTTTTGTTGGATTTTTTAAAAGGCTTTTTGGCTGTGACTGTTCTTCCAATGATGATCTTTAAGAGCGCACAAACACCAGAGATCATTTATATCCTGCTAGGTTCCAGCGCCATAGCAGGGCATATATGGACTATATTTTTGAAGTTTAAAGGGGGTAAGGGGGTTGCAACCACTGCAGGCGTTATGGTTGGCCTTGGCCCCGTAATACTGTTAAGTTGCTTCATTATCTGGGTTATTATTTTTGCGATATGGAGATATGTTTCATTAGCCTCGATTATTGCAGCAATATTCCTACCAGTATTTGCCGTTATAACCGGCAGAGATATCTCATTTATTATCTTTTGTGCCATATTGTGCCTGGTTGGCGTTTATATGCATAGAGGTAATATTAAGAGACTCATTCAAGGCACGGAAAACAAACTTAAGTAAATAATAAAAAAGTTAGTAAAACGGTCTTGCCTATGCAGGATCTGAGGGTATACTTTAATTGTTAAGGAAAGATAAAGTGACCATTGAAAAGGGTCTATTTTTTATTTGCACTTATTAAAAAGGTTTAGAAAGTCTAAAAAGGTGCAGGAAATGAAGAATATGGTATTCAAGAACATATTGACTGATAACCCTGGCAAACATGAAGTTTCGTTAGAGGAAATCCACAAGCAGACTGAATCAAGGATAACTAAAAAGTGTATTTCAAAATATTTTATCCGTGACAAATATACTTCCTCAAGAATTGAAGATATAAAAGAATGGGTGGATAACGATAAAAAGGGAAAGATACAAAAAAACAGTCATTTTTTCACTCGGATGAATACGCGAACGGGGGGACACAAGATTATTTGTAAGACTATAGGCACGTTTTATGTGGTTTCAGGACTTACGGCGTATAAGATATTGTACGTCAATGAAATAAAGGTTGAAGTTGAACAGCTGAATGTAAAGGAGAAAACGGATGTTTAGTAGAAAATTGCAGAGAAGATTAACACATCCAGGAGCCTTCCTTGTTGCACTATGGAAGGTGTACACGATTAAATTTGAGATTTTGGTGCAAGAGTTGGCGCACCGCTTTTGAGATTCTATACAACCGGGGCGATTGTGTAAATCGTCCTTTCTTCTCCTCCGTGTGAAAGGCCAGGAAGTACTCAATGTATTTCCTGGCCTTTCCTTTTTATAATCACAAGGAACAAGCTTTCTCGTTCATAGTTCAGGGTTCGTAGTTCGTAGATTTTTCTATAAACCATGAACAACAAATCATGAATTTATCAACACCTACTATCTTATCTTACAGCTTAAACCTTACAAATTTTCCCTCCAGTCCCGGACTGTTATCGTCCCAGTCCGGGACTGGGAACTAGGAGCTTACCCTCATACGCCTGACTTATGACTGTTTTTACGCATAATATATGACCTTTGATTTTATGGCCTAATGACCTTATAGCCTTGCGACTTTGCGACTTTATATAATATTGACTATCATATATATATGTGATAAACTTCAATATCTATTATGGGAAAAGTCAGCGTTATAGGAGATGGTGGCTGGGGGACTACTTTAGCCATTTTGCTTTGCAAAAAAGGGATTGATACTGTCCTTTGGAGTGCATTTCCAGATTATGCAGAGCACCTTAGAAGAACAAGGGAAAATACCAAGTTTCTTAAAGGGATAACTCTGCCTAAAGAATTAAAGATAACCTCAGAAGAGGCGGAAACCTCAGATTCAGAGTATATTGTATCTGCTGCGCCTTCAAAATATCTAAGACCTGTACTCCAGCGATTTCAAAAGGTAGGGTTTAAGAATATAATTAGCGCCACAAAAGGTATTGAGAATGGGACCTTAAAACGCTCCTCTGAAATAATTGAAGAGTATTTTCCTAAGGCCAAGATAAGTGTTCTCTCAGGGCCTAGTATTTCTTTTGAAGTTGCCGAGGGCGTTCCGACCACAGTTGTTGCAGCATCAGTCGGAGATTGGAAGTCTGACGTACAGGAACTTTTTACTACGGATAAATTTAGAGTTTACACATCAAGTGATGTTATCGGCGTAGAGTTGGGCGGCGCTCTTAAGAATGTTATCGCGATAGCTGCCGGAATTTCTGATGGATTGGGGTTTGGCACTAATACTAAAGCTGCGATTTTGACTAGAGGTTTAGCTGAGATCTCAAGACTCGGCGCAAAAATGGGCGCCCAGAAAGAGACATTTTCAGGGCTTAGCGGGTTAGGTGATCTTGCTACTACCTGTATAAGTTCCCAGTCCAGAAACAGATGGTTTGGAGAACAGATAGGCAAAGGACGAAGTATAGATTCAGTTTTAGGTGAAACGGAAATGGTTGTTGAGGGGCTGGCGACCGCTAAATCAGGTAATGATCTAGCTAAAAAGTATTCTGTTGAAATGCCTATAACTAAGAAGATATATGAGATCGTTTACGAAGGCAAGGATCCCGCTCTTGCGGTGAAAGAACTTATGACGCGGGACCCAAAAGAAGAAGATTACGGATAAACTAGTTCATGTATTATGTTTATGTACTTCAAAGCAAGAAAGACCATTTGTTCTATACCGGATTTACTACTGATCTTGATAAACGAGCAAAGGCTCACAATAGCGGTGAACAAATTTCTACAAAATCCCGAAGACCGCTAGAATTGATTTATTATGAGTGGTGTTTAAGTAAGGAAG
>JAQBAV010000123.1:0-2723 GCA_032126595.1 Candidatus Omnitrophota bacterium
GAAAGGCCGGTGCACGCACATACTACAAGCAATATAGGATTCTTGGGAAGTATCTTCCCATAAAGATTGCTATTCTGGCAAAAGGACTAACCCTAGGCGTTATAAGAGCGATAATAAGTATTCCCGGAAAAATAAAAGGAGCCTTTTCGACGTTATTAAAACGGCTGGGCTCCGGAAGAGGAGGTCCGGGCGAGGAAAAGGACAAAACCTTATTTTCTTTTACACCAATCCCAATATTTTTTACACCACTTCTAGGCGCTGTAAGTCCCGCTGTAAGCATTGCACTCTTAGTAATAACATTTGCTGCCATTCTTGTTACCGTTATTATGAAAACTGAAAAGTTTCTGGAGGAAGAGGCAGACCTCTCGCCTAAAAGCACTATAGAAGGCGAAATACGTAAATATCTCGGGAAGGCCACCTATTTTAAAAGCGGCAAGTTCTCTGATGGAGTTTACCGACTCGAAGTATCCTTAAATCCCAAAGAATCCGATTTTGAAGGAAATAGCTATGATATAAAAGTATTTTTTGAGGACGAGAATGCCGGGGGGGAAATACTAGCCGGATTTCTGTTAGATATAAAGTTTACAAACCTGGACCAAATTATGCTTGGGTGGGGAGGGTCGATAAATTATCCGGAACTTATGGAGAGATTTAATAGTTTCAGAGAAGGAGATCTATTAGCACGCAACATGCCACTCTTTGATGGAATGCAGATGTTTAGCAATGAGCTAGAAGTTACAAGAGACAATCATAGAAAACATATGAGTCAGTTTTTAAAAAGCACTTCTATTGACATATTAGAAAGTGACCTTTTTATTGAGAAATATCTGGAAAGAATGGGTCGCAATTTTGAAGGCGATGTTATTGCAGCTGCAATAAATCAATTCATCTCAAGCGTTACACCGTTTAGCCCTAAAACTGAAACATCTTTTAAGGTAGAGCACGAGTTTACTTTAGAACAAATAAAAAGAGGCGCGAAATTTGAAGAAACGGGCTTTGGCAGACTTTATGCGGCCAATGGTTATGAAGTTACTGAATACCGGAACGACGTTGCGCATTTGCTTAAGGCTCGTGGAATAGATAGTCCGATAAAGATTACCTGGTTAGACCCTAATGCTTTGGGGCAGTACGCTAAATTATCTCCTTCTGAGGAAGCAGTTGAAGCCAGAGAAGAAGTTGTAGGCGAGGGCGTTGAAGCGGGGGAAGAAAAAGGCTCTAGATCAATATCCGGGACGCTTACACTAATTATATTCTTTGTGCTAGCATTGTTATTCCCGGGCTTACTTCAGGCGGCAGAGCCGGTAGACACTCAATACACATATTATTCTCCTTCAGGCAGGATCGAGACCATGAGATTTCCTAACGGGTGGGATAATGACACTCCAGGCTATACGCGTGACGACTATGAGCCAGGGACAATGGCAACTCTAAGCAATGAGTCATTCTATGACCCTGGCACACCAGTAGACCCTACAGATGATTATGGGAGAACGATCAGAAAGACATACCCCGACGGAAGCTACGAAACATATCATTATTATTTTGCTACCGATGAGATCCAGTATATTAGGGGATATGATAGTTTAGACGGACCAACTTTTACGCATGAGACAATCGTAAGAGAAACCGCAACTCCAGGTTTTGCTGTAAGAGCATACACCGATGGATCAGGAGCCAGGTATCACATAGCAAACGGAGGATTGATGTATCCTGCCGTCGAACGCAGTCAGGACGGGACAATAAAACTTTATACTTATGATGGTTCATGGAATGTCACCGAAACAATAACCTATTATTCTGACGGCAGGGCAGAAAGAGCTGATTATATCCAGGGAATAGTGGAAGAATGGACACCGGGATCAGACCTTACTAGAGGCGCAAACCTTCCATGGGTTAAGTATGGTTATGATATAGGCGTTAACAGGTTTGGCGATCCTTATGAAGGTCTAACAACTAAGCGGGCACAGCTAATTCAGGACTTGTATCAGTGGAGAGGGTGTGCACTGAGAGTATTTATATTCTGCGACTTAAGAAGCGGCGTTACTTTTTCCGGAAATACCCCGACAGGTTTTACAACGGACGTCTACAATGATATGGACACCTTAATTGAAGCCGCACAGGTCAATGGAGTAAACCTAATTCCGGTGCTATTAGACTTTACTCTAGCAGACGGAGTAAGTATAGAAGGATCAACCCCGGTTGGTGAGACCCCAAGCCTTATTACTAATGCTACAGATCGCGCCGCTCTAATTAGTTTAATAGGCGCATTTGTTGATACCTACAAAGATAGCCCAGTGATCAGCATGTGGGAAATAATGAATGAGCCTGAAGAGATCCAGATGAAAGGACAGGCTTCATGGGCCCAGCTTCAGACATTCGTCAGGGAGTTTATTACTGAGCTTCATACTAGCGGCGTCCAGGTTACGCTCGGCAGTCAAGATAGAGAATTTCTTCTTACTTATTGGACTGATGATATGCTGGGAGTGACTCCGGCTAATGGGTTAGATGTTTACCAGTTTCATTATTACAACGCAATGGAAAATGTTGCGGGTAAGGAACTTGACGTTAGTGTGTCAAGTATGAGCGTGGGTAAGCCTGTAATTATTGGCGAACTTGACCCAACCCAGGACGGTGATAATTCTCTTACAATACCCGAAAGATTTGAATTGAGCTGGAACAACGGATATGAAGGCGTATTTCCATGGCAGGACGATTCCGCGCCG
>JAQBAV010000124.1:0-2969 GCA_032126595.1 Candidatus Omnitrophota bacterium
TACTATCAGCCCGAAGCGTATGTTCCGCAAAACGATCTATATATAGAAAAAGATGCATCAATAAATGAAGATATTGACCGGCTTAGGCTGTCTGCCACGAGTTCTCTTTTTTCCAGGAATGATTGCCTTATAGTTGCCAGCGTTTCATGCATATACGGCTTAGGTTCTCCGGAAGATTATTCTCATATGCTTGTAAATATTGAGGTAGGCGATGAGGTTCCTAGAGATGAGCTCCTTAAGAAGTTAGTAGACATTCAGTATGAACGCAACAATGTGGATCTTGCGCGAGGTAAATTCAGGGTTCGAGGGGATATAGTTGAAGTTTTTCCTGCGTACAAGCAAACTGCGGTCAGGATCGAGTTATTCGGGGACCGTGTTGCAAAAGTCTCCGAAGTGAATCCGGTTTCCGGAGAGATTATAACAAATCTTAATAAAACATTTATTTATCCCGCTAAACACTTTGTGACTACCGATGAGAAGATAAAACTTGCGACGAAGTCCATAGGGGAAGAGTTGACTCATCGCCTTGCAGAGTTAAGGGACGAAGGCAAGGTTTTGGAGGCACAGCGCCTTGAATCCAGAACGAAGTACGACATAGAGATGATGAGTGAGCTGGGATACTGTAACGGTATAGAAAACTATTCTCGTCACCTTTCGGTAAGAGAGCCCGGCTCCAGACCCTGGTGCCTTTTAGATTATTTCGGAGATGACTTTTTGGTGATTATCGATGAGTCGCACGTTACCTTGCCGCAGCTTAGAGCCATGTATAACGGGGACCAGGCGCGGAAAACAACGCTTGTTGATTATGGCTTTCGCTTGCCTTCAGCGCTTGATAATAGGCCGCTAAAATTTGAAGAGTTTATGGATATTGTTAAGCAGCTAATGTTTGTTTCTGCAACACCCAGCGATTATGAAATGGAGCAAAGCAAGGCTGTCGCCGAGCAGATAATAAGACCTACAGGGCTTATAGATCCGCCGATAACCGTACGTCCCACAGAAGGGCAGGTTTATGATTTAATAGAAGAGGTAAAGAAGAGAGCCGAAAAGAATGAAAGGGTTCTGGTCACAACTCTCACAAAACGTATGTCTGAAGAGCTTACGAGGTTCCTTCAGGAGAAAAAGCTCCGCGTAAGATACTTGCATTCGGAAATTAATGCACTTGATAGGGTTGAGATAATCCGTGACCTAAGGCTTGGTAAGTTTGATTGCCTTATCGGCATAAACTTATTAAGAGAAGGTCTGGATCTTCCCGAAGTTTCTTTAGTAGCCGTTCTTGACGCAGATAAAGAAGGATTTTTAAGGAGCGGAACCAGTCTTCTTCAGGTGGCAGGGAGAGCTGCGAGGAATGTTAATGGAGAAGTTCTTCTCTATGCGGATAAAATAACCAAGTCTATGAAACATGTCATAGATATTACTAACGCCCGGCGCGAAAAACAGTTACAATATAACGAAGAGAACAATATTACTCCAAAGACCATAATAAAGGCAGTAAGAGACGGCATAGAGTCTTACAAGAAGGCCAAAGAGGTTATGGCCGAAGTTTTAGGCGAGAGCGAAGTAGAATACGACATAAGCGAGGTGATTGCAGAGCTTGAAAGAGACATGGAGGACGCGGCGAGGAATCTGCAATTTGAAAAAGCTATAGTTTATCGCGATCAAATAGAAAAGTTAAAAAAGGAATTAAAGAAAGATGAACAGTGATGGATGGACATTGAACAAGAACAGGTGGATATATCCCGCACTCAAACAGTCCTCGGATGGTAAACAATTTTACCATCCTGTGGAACTCGTTCGGGACACATCCACCTGTCCTTACTTGAAGGAAGAAAGTTTCTCACTGTACATCCGGGGGATGGGCTATGATAATTCGGAAACGAACCAGAGTATTTAATCACCGGGGTTCGTCTTCCTGGAATGGTTGAGGAACTCGTATAACCTGGTTTTTATAATGAGGATTAACAATGAATAAAGAATTTGAAATAAATAAGAAGATACTTACTTTCTTCAGAAGAAACGAGGGGAAGTATGTTTCGGGAGAGACGATAAGTGCGTCACTCGGAGTTTCGCGGGCCAATGTCTGGAAGTATATAAAAAAGCTTAAGGACGACGGATATGTTTTTGATGCGGTACCGCATTCAGGATATAAGCTTAAAACAGTGCCCGACAAACTCTTTGGTTATGAGATAGACGGAGCGCTTAGAACAAGGCGCATTGGAAAAAAAGACATTTATCACTATGAAACGATCGCATCAACCAATGATAGAGCTTATGAGCTGGCCGAAGAAGGGGCTCCCGAGGGAACACTTGTTGTTGCCGAATCTCAAACAAAAGGAAAGGGCAGAGTCGGCAGGACCTGGGTATCACCTAAAGGCGGAGGGATATATATGTCACTAATATTAAGGCCGGATATAGAGACAGATGAAATACCCACACTGACTCTTATAGCGGCCTTGGACATGGTGAAGGCGATAGAGGATGTGAGTTCATTGTCCAGTATGATTAAGTGGCCCAATGATATATTGATAGACAATAAAAAGGTATGCGGCATCCTTACGGAAATAAAAGCCCAGCCCGACATGGTAGACTTTATGGTTCTTGGCATAGGAATCAATGTTAATACCGCCAAACAAAAACTTCCTCCCGAAGGGACGAGTCTAAGAAACGAAAAAGGTGAAAGCATAAATCGCATTCAGGTGATTAAAAGCTTTCTGGAAAATTTTGAAAAAGACTATATTAAACTAGGGAAAAAAGGATTTGCCTCACTAAGGGATGAATGTAAAAAATATTCACTTGTTTTAGATAAGAAAATAAAAATAGAAGAACATAACAGAAAAATAGAGGGAATAGCTAAAGATATAGATGAAAAAGGCGTACTAATAGTTAAGACTAAAAGCGGGAAACTTGAAAGAATTTTTTCCGGAGACGTCTTTCTCTTGCGAGAAAGCACAGATGGACACAGATGAGTAAAA
>JAQBAV010000125.1:0-7685 GCA_032126595.1 Candidatus Omnitrophota bacterium
TCCCTCGCACGTTTTAAAAACAATGGGAATTCCGTTTACATTTATCCAGGGATCTATAAGATTTAGTTTAAGCCGATATAACACAGACGAAGACGTAGATCATATAATAAGTAGTCTTCCGGCCATTATTGAAAGACTTAGAAAAATATCCCCATACGGTAAAAATGATATGTAAATTTACCGGACAAATTGAAAGGCTTAAAATATAACTATGGAAGCATCAGAAGGAAGAACTTTTATAGGAAGATTTGAATTCGGGAAAGATCTACTGGAGTCCCTCACAGAAATCTGCACCAAAGAAAATATCAAACTGGGAGTATTTAATGTTATCGGTGCCGTTAAGAGCGCAAGGATGGGCTACTACAAGCAGGATATTAAGGAGTATGCAGATTGTATCAGCCTTGAGAAGACCTTGGAGATAACGTCTTGTTTAGGCAATGTTTCCCTTAAGGACTCAGAGACTTTTGTTCACGCCCATATAGCACTCGCTGATCATGAAGGTAAGTGTTATGGCGGACACCTTATGCCGGGAGCAAAAATATTTGCAGCTGAGTATTACATAAAAGAACTAACCGGACCCAGCCTTGAAAGAAAGCAGGATGCCGAGACCGGTCTTAGCTTATGGTAAAAATTGAGGGGAATAATAAGGTTGTATAGATGGAAATTCTCGCATTAACAATTCTGGCAGTATTCAGTCTAGTAGGATTTGCAGCGATATTTTTTACTACTTTTGGGACTCTCATCATATTAATAGGCGCCGTACTTCACTGTGTGCTTACACAATTTTCAATAATATCTATCAAAACCTTTTTTATATTGCTTACTTTGTATCTTTGCGGAGAGGTTGCCGAGTATCTATTTGTAATTCTTGGAGCAAAAAAGTTCGGCGCTTCAAATTCTGCAGTTGTCGGAGCAATTATAGGCGGAATATTGGGCGCAATTCTTGGAGCGCCTATACTGGGGGTAGGGCTCGTTATAGGAACATTCCTGGGAATATTTCTTGGAGCGTTTATAGTGGAACTCGTATTAAAGAGAGATCTCGTTAAGTCGCTTAAAGCCGGAACCGGCGGGGTTTTAGGACGGATAGGGTCAGTAGTCGTAAAAGTAATTATCGCTATAGTAATGTTTTATGTAATGTTTTCAGACATTATAAATAATCAGATATTTTAATTAAGAAGGAGGAGTTATGAGGATTTTCGGGTTAAAGATAGTGAAGAGCTTAATAGTTTTAGCTGCACTATTTTGTTTTTTAGGGTCTAGCGCTTTTTCTCAAACGCAAGTGGCAGGAAACACTTCCAGTAAACAAGAAGAAGCTCTGGCTAAAAATATCAGCGAAAAAATGGATAAAACGATAAAAGTTCTTAACGTGATAAAGGGAGAGCTGGACGATTATCAGAAAGATGTTGAAGAGGAACAAAAAACTGCTCCAGGCGCGCCGAAAACCGACGAAGAAGAAGGGGCTAGCTGGGGGGCTAAGATAGGCAAGATGATAAAGGCTTGGAGAAAGGCTAGAGCAGCTATTGACGAAGAAACAGAAAAACCAGAAGACGCAAATATGGAAGAGCAAGAAGAATTGGTTTGGACGGAAGATGTAAAGAGTAAAGTCGATAAAACCATTGGCGCTCTGGAGGCCATAAGAAAAGAATTAGAAGAAATAGAAAAGTCCGATTCAGATAAGTAACGGGGGGATAAATGCTGTCTAATATTTTAGGAACTATTTGGGTTCTTTTGGGTTTGTGGTGGATAATTCGGCCTCAGGCACTAAAAAGAAGGATGCAGAGAAAGATGAATCGCAAGATTCTCTGGATAGTTTTTGGATTTATGATAGTTTTAGGCTTTATGATGATAGGCAGCGTTATCAGGGCGGAAGGACTCCTTGCAAAAATTGTTGGTGTAGCGGGTCTAGTTATCTCTATCAAGGCGATCATGTTTATCACCTCAAAGACTTCAGGAAAAATGCTAGAGTGGTTGGGCGAGAGGTCTTTAAAATTTTTTAGAATTTGGGCGGCGGCCATTTTAGCTATTGGTTTTGCTTTAATTTTTGCCCATTAAAAGAAAGGAAAAATCATGGAAAGAAAAGACGTCGTTACCTTACAGGGGAATCCTGTAACTTTAATTGGAGAAGAAATCAAAGTTGGAAGCAATGCTCCAAATTTTAAAGTTGTAGATGCTGATCTAAGGGAAGTCACTCTTGATAAATTTAAAGGTAAGATAAAGCTAATAGCATCGGTTCCATCATTGGACACGCCTATATGTGATCTACAGATAAAACGCTTTAATGATGAAGCATCCAAGGTTTCAAAAGACGTAAATATTATATTCATTAGCATGGACCTGCCATTTGCGCAAAAAAGATTCTGCCAGGCATATGATATAAAAAAAGTTAAGACATATTCGGATCATAGAGAGGCAGACTTTGGGAAGAACTACGGCGTACTTATAAAAGAAGTGCGCTTACTTTCCAGGGCTATCTTTATAGTGGATACTGAAGACAAAGTTAGATATGTGGAGTATGTTGCTGAAGCTGCCTCACACCCGGATTATGATAGCGCGTTAAGCGCCCTTAAAGGGATAGCATAAAAAACGGAGGAGATATGAAGACTTTTAAAATAATTGTCACTTTGGCTGCAATCTCAGTTTTTTTAATATGCTTGTATTCGTTCTTATTGGGGAACGAAGTTTTTACCGGCAAGTTTAGCAACGATGCCTTTGCCTGGTATTTTCTTGCAAAGGGCATATTTTGTTCATTGGCGTTATTTCTTTTGGTTAGCTTGCTAGAGGCCTTCAAAGGGCGAAGTTAAGTATATATAGGTACTTACATTAAAATAAGTTATATTAAAACATGTAGCTTAGCGGAGGAATTATATGGAAGCTAAAGTAGAAAATACTACCAAAGAAGTGGCTCTAATTCTTCAGGAATTCGAGGAAAACCCCTTCAGAAAGTTTAATGTCGCCTTCGCTCTAATGACGATCATACCCCTTCTTGTATCGCTCTACCTTATAGCCACCAGGATATCTACCATTCAGATAGTCGTCGGCGATGTTGGATTGATTCTTATTATATCTTTATTGATCGCTTTAGGAGGGTTATTAATTGGCTATCAGATAATCAAGGATGTTTTGCTCAAATTAATAAATCATGCTACGAAGGCAAAAAATTGCAGCAATTTAAAGTCATCATTTATAGCTACGGTGTCCCACGAATTAAGAAGTCCTTTTATGGTTCTTGGGGGTAATGTCGATCTATTATTAGAAGATCTTAATGGACAAGCAAGTGACGCTGCCAAAAACAGGCTTAGCGTCTGTAGGGATACCGTTAATAGGATGACGAGGCTGGTAGATAATCTTCTCGATATCTATAAGATCGAAGCCGGAATGGTTAAACTGCAAAAGAGTCCATGCGAAATAGTAGAGCTTTCAAAAAAAACAGGTGCGAGAGGTAACTGTTCTTAAAGAAAAAAAAGATATTACACTTAAGGAAGAATTTTACCGAGGCGAGCTATTTACCTGGGGCGATGAGGATAAGCTTAGCGAGGTGGTAAATAACCTTCTTAATAATGCGATTAAATACACTCCCGAAAAAGGCGAGGTGACCTTAAGGGTTTTTCCGTCAGATAATTTCGTAAAAATAGAGGTTCAGGATACCGGGGAGGGCATACCAGCTGATAAGCTTGATAAGATATTCGATAAATTTGAAAGGTTTAGTAAATCAGGCAATGGCTCAGGACTTGGTCTTGCCATAGCTAAGGATATTATTGAACTTCATGGCGGAAAAATATGGGCAGAAAGTAAGCTTGGAGAGGGATCCAAGTTTATCACAGTTTTGCCTCTTAATCGTGCTGGTTAACCGTTAGACATTCATATACCTGGGCACCCTGTTTAAAAGAGTGGAAATAGAGCAGAACAGCCTCTACAAAAAGAGATAAAAAGTTAAATATAAAATAGCTAGTTATAAATTAACAAAGTCTTAACATTATGTGGTATATTATATGTGGGCAAGGAGAGCACTCGAGGAGTGCGTTTTTTAAGGGAAGTAATTAAAAAGTTTTAAAAAGATTTGAGTTATCAATGAGGAGTCCAAAATGAAGAACATTATTAGAACGGTTACAGGACTCAGTTTATTACTGATTATTGCGAGCTCGGGAGCAATTTCTGAGCGGGGGAGTTCCTTGCTAGTCCCAGCTTCTGTTTCAGCCGGTGATAAGTACGTTTCGAGGATGGTTAAAAAACAAGAAATGCTAACTTATATGAGTAGAAGCACCATACTACCTTCTTCTATTTTTAATCGGATTAAGCTAGAGGATAAAGATGAGAAGATGGGAGAGGTGAAGAGTAAAGCCGAATAGACCTACCTAATTCCTGGATTGTTCCTCCAGAGTTCTATTATTTTCCTGAATACCCAGTTGTGTGCTTTTTGCCAGTCTTTCAATGTTTTCTTTAGATATAGTAATTTGTCTAGCAACGTTTTCGTTAGTTGTTTCAGATAGAGCCTGATCGAGATATTCTGTATCGTAACTGCATTGGTTTTGGATAAATGCAAGCCATTCATTTATTATCCCCATAGCTTCAGGATCAATATTCTTATCCGGCGAGAGGGAAATTTTAAAGATTCTAAAGTATGCCTCAATCGTTGTTAGAGTAGAGGTATTTAGCTCAAAGATCCTCTCTAAGGTCCTAAGGTCATCACCGCGAGCTTCTCGGATAGCGTCTGGAAGATTCTTGTCTTGATCTGCAATGGATGTGCGAACATCAAAAAGCTGCTCAATATGAGCAAAGTTATCGCTATAAGACAAGGCGGGTGAAACAAGCCCGCATATAGTTAATAATACGATTATGCACGTTTTTATTTTTGCTAAATATGTCATCCTGAGCCTATATTCTTCATATTAAGTGTCAAAAGCCACCATTTGACAGTATAACATATTTTCAAAAAATAACAATATTTTGATTGTCTTGTGCTGAAAAATTGGTTTAAGTTTGACGTGGCATCATATTAGATGTATATTTACTGTAATAGTACCAGTGTTTTGCTCAAAAAAAGTCTTTTTTCTAGCAGGGGAGTATTTTGGAGAACGGGTTTAGCGACAATGAAAACAAGAAAGATATCCAAAATGAATTAAATTTGGTTTTCCAGGAATTAAAGGAAGATCCTTACCGAAGATTTGATCTAGCCTTCGCCTTGATGAGTATTATACCTCTTTTGGTTTTCTTCTACCTCCTTGTGACAGAGCTTTCTACTATAGATGTTTTAATAGGGAAAGTTGGCCTTATTCTGATTCTGACCATAGCAATAACTCTTATAGGGTATTATCTTGGCTATCTAACGATCCGTAATATTTTAGCTAAAGTTATTTCTTATGCTACTGCGGCCAAACATAGCGATCGCTTAAAATCTGCTTTTGTCGCGACAGCATCGCATGAACTGAAGAATCCTGTGGCTATTCTTAAGGGCAACATATACAATGTAATGGAGGGGTTTTTAGGGGACATAAACGAACCACAGAAAAAAGTTCTCCAGCTATGTTACGATGTTCTTCAAAGGATGACACGCCTTGTTACAGGGCTTTTAGATGTGTACAAGATGGAAGACAAGATGGTTGGCCTTGTAATCGGTAAGTGCGATCTTAATATGCTTGTAGAGAAACAGGCGAGAGAACTTGGGGCAATGATAGATGAAAAAGAACTAGTTCTTGAAAAACATTTGCCCGAAAAGAAGATCATTGCATGGATCGATGAAAATAAGATTGAGCAAGTTATACATAACATTATCAGTAACGCCATTAAGTATACGCCTAACAAGGGGAGCATAGAGCATTCGCTAAGCTCTTCCAATAATTTTGTAGAATTTGAGTGCAAGGATTCAGGAGTCGGCATACCTCTGGATAAGATAGATATGATATTTGATAAGTTTGTAAGGCTAATTAAGGCTAAAGAAGGCACGGGGCTAGGACTTGCTATCACCAAAGAGCTGGTAGAGCTACATAATGGCAAGATCTCGGCTGAAAGCCAACCAGGTCAGGGAAGCAAGTTTACAGTTATTTTACCTCAGGATCTAAGAAAACTGAAAGGAGAATAAGGGTGGAAGGGGATAAAAAGCGTATTTTAGTGATAGAAGACGAAGAAGGTTTGGTCTACAGCTTGACAACATTTCTGAAAGGAAGTGGATATGAGGTGTCTATGGCGTTTGATGCCTTATTTGGGTTAAGCTCTGCGCGCAAAGAGAAACCCGATCTTATTATTCTCGATCTTGGCCTTCCTGCAGGCGGGGGCTTTAGTGTCATTGAGAACCTTAGAAGGTCCGTCGATACAATCGATGTACCTATTATAATTCTTACCGCTAATCCAAGTTCTGAGGCAAAAGAAAAAGCCAAAAGCTTGGGCGTGAACTTCTACATGACTAAACCTTTCGAACCACCAGATTTATTACAGAAAGTTAAAGAAATCTTAGGGGATGTGTAATAAATCTATTTTCAACATGTCATGTGACGCAATCTACCTACTATTAATCGCTATCTACCTTAGGAGGGGAAGCTATGGATGATTTTAGATCACCAGAGGATCTATTCAAAAAAGAAGCAGAGAAGGTAATGAAGTTCGGAGTAACCTATAAGAAGTTTTTGCCTTTAATTGTTGCGGGACTTATTGCACTATCTGCGGTATTTAGCCTTATCTATTCTGTTGGACCTGATGAGGTTGGAGTTGTGCAGAGATTCGGGAAATATGTCCGTACAACCGAACCGGGTCTTCACGTGAAACTTCCTTTTGGGATTGAAAAAGTGACCCCTATTAAGGTAAAAAAAGTTTTTAAAGAGGAATTCGGTTTTAGAACCGCTAAGGCCGGAGTTCGTAGCGTATACGCAACGCGTAATTATTTTGATGAGTCGCTCATGCTTACAGGCGACTTAAACACATTAGATGTACGCTGGATTGTTCAGTTTAAAGTCAACGATCCTGTTAAGCTTATGTTTCAGACGAAGGATCCTATTAACAACGTTCGCGCTATGAGTGAGGTTGTAATGAGGAGGCTTTGCGGCGACTACACGGTTGACGAAGTTTTAACTACAAAGAGAGAAGAGGTTGCTGATCTAGCTCAGCAACAATTGCAGACACTGTTAGATAAGTATGATACTGGTATAGCCGTTGTGACCGTTAAACTTCTTGACGTTAATCCTCCCGACGAAGTTAAGCCTGCGTTTAACGAGGTTAACGAAGCTAAGCAGGAAAGAGAGCGCATGATAAACCAGGCCTGGGAAGCTTACAATAAAGCTGTACCCAGAGCTAAGGGTGAGGCAAAAAGAACAATAAGTCAGGCTGAAGGTTACCAGCTCGATAAGGTTAACCGCGCCCAGGGTGAAGCAAACAGGTTTTTAATAACCTATGAAGAATATAAAAAGGCGCCGGAAATAACAAAGAAAAGACTTTACTTGGAGACAATGTCAGACGTGCTGCCCAAGTCTCAAAGAAAGTTTATCATCGACTCTGAGCAGTCTTCAGTACTTCCACTATTGAGGCTTGACGAAAAGAAGGAGAAATAATATGCCTAAAATACTAAATATGATAGTATCAGCTGCTCTTGTTATTGTGATAGGTTTTGTTGTAGGGGCCGTTTATATGGTATCCGAAATAAAACAGGTCGTTATAACACAGTTTGGTATGCCTGTAGGGGAACCGGTAACTAAGGCCGG
>JAQBAV010000126.1:0-3398 GCA_032126595.1 Candidatus Omnitrophota bacterium
GACTTGGCAACTGGTGACAACTTTTGACTTTTTAAAATAGACACAAATTCCCCCATATGTTAAAGTAATGGCATGCTTGCAAAAATTAAGAATGATATAGATAGAAGTCTATCAAAATTCCTTAAAGACCTAAAAAGAGAATACGGCCTCAGCAGCGTTACTCCCCTTCTTTTTGCCGGCATGGAAGAGTTTGTGCTTAGACCTGGAAAAAGAATACGTCCCATCTTATTTATAGTCGGCTACTTAGGTTACACTAAAAAGAGACGAGTTCCATACCATGAAGTTTTAAATTCCTCTCTTTCACTGGAGCTTTTACATGACTTCATGCTCATACACGATGATATCATAGATGCCTCTGACCTAAGAAGGGGCAAGCCTACACTTCACCGTCTATACAACACCCGGCTTAAGCTTAAATCCGATAATAATATCGGTCCGAGTCTTGCAATGGTTGCAGGGGATGCGCTTTTTTCTTTAGCCGTAAAGACTCTATTTTCCATCAAGGAAACTCCCGAGCGTAAAGAAGGGGCTCTTCAAAAATTTATTGAAGCGGCTATATCAACCTGTTCCGGTGAATTCCTGGATATTGTTGGTGGAATAAAAGATCTGGATAAAATAACAATTAAAGATGTCTTTGATATTTATACTTTAAAAACGGCAAAATACACATTTGAGTGTCCAATTCTTATTGGGGCAATTTTGGCAGGAGCACCAAAAAAGGAATTAAGCAAGCTTTCTGAGCTCGGGATATCACTGGGGCAGGCTTTTCAGATCCAAGACGACATGCTTGACATCTTTTCATCAAGCAAAAAAATCGGTAAGCCCATTCTTTCAGACTTAGACGAGTCTAAAAAAACACTTCTATTATGGAAGGCGTATAAAGATTTGCCCGCTAAAGATAAAAAGAAACTAAAAAACCTTATTGATAAAAAGAAAAAAACTCATAATGACCTTATTGCGGTAAGGAAGCTTATAAAAAAGTCTGGCAGCGATAAGCATTGCCAGAAGAAGATAAAGTCCCTCCTGGACGCTTCCGATAAAATAATTGCTGGATTAAGTATTAATAAAAAGTACAGAAAAGTTTTCGATGAGATCCTGGAAAGTTTCTTTTCGCGGACAAAGGCCCTTGATAGCTTGCTATAAGCCTACTTTATATAGTGAAGTATATTCTCCCCTATCTCGCCAAAAAGATCTTTAAGCTTTATCATGGGAAGCCCCAGTATGTTAAAGTAAGAGCCCCTTATATTATCAAACAATAATGACCCAACGCCTTCTATTGAAAAGCCTCCGGCCTTGTCATATGGGGCTAGGAGTTCAAAACATCTATTCAGGTCATTTTTATTTATATTTGCAACGGTTAACTCGCTTTTTTCAAATCCTGCGGCCTTTTTTTTGCTCGAAGTATCTATAACACAAAGTCCCGTATATACTTCCAGATCTCTTCCGGAGAAGTTTTTTAGCATTTTTTTTGCCTCTTCCTCGTCCGCCGGCTTACCGATAATATCATCACCATGAGCAACAAGCGTATCAGCCCCTATCACAATGGCATTTTGATGGCTACCGGCAACTGTTTCTGCTTTTGCAACGGCATTTAACTCCACAATTTCAGATATGGGTTTACTGCCATCCAAATCTTCTTTAGCACCGCTAAGCACTATCCTGTAAGGGATATTGCAGCTTGAAAGTATTTCTGCTCTTCTTTTAGAGGCAGAAGCTAGTATGATCTCTTTCATATCTCCATCCTTTTATCGTCCTTTAAATGCAGCCTATCAATGAGAAGAAATAATTCTTCGGAAGTTTTTACTTTTTTATACTCTCTCATAACATGATCAAGATTCTTATAACCCTTAAAGTACCAGCAAATATGCTTATACATCCTTTTGAACGCTAAAAATTCTCCGAAGTGATCAAAGGATAGCATAAAATGTTCTTTAATAACATCTTTTATCCCTTCAAATGTCGGACAAATATCTTCGTAAGGCTTGCCGCTTAGATATCTATCTATTTCATCAAATATCCATGGCCGGCCAAGGACTCCGCGTGCAACCATTACTCCATCGCATCCTGTCTGGAGTAAAATATCTTTCACGTTTTCCGGATCAAAAATATTACCGCTTGCTATCACCGGAATGTTAACTTCTCCTTTAATCTGGCGCGTAATATCGTGATCGGGTTTTCCTTTATACATCTGGTCCTGTGTTCTGGCATGTATACATATGGCTTTTGCGCCGGCATCTTCTACTCTTTTTGCGACTTCAAGATAATTTTTACTATCTTTGTCCACCCCGCTTCTTATCTTCACTGTAATGGGTATTGTGAGTTCCTTGGAAAGCTTTCTAACAATATTTGCAAGTTTTTCTGGAGACCCTAGAAGTGCTGAACCTTTTCCGCCTTTTATCACTTTTCTTGCAGGGCAACCGGCATTGATATCAACAAGGTCAAATCCCTTATCCTCGCATATTTTGGCGGCAGTAAGCATTCTGTTTTCATCCTGCCCTACGATCTGAGCTCCTAGGGGGGCGTCCATATCCGGACGATCAAACATCTTTAAAGTCTTGAGGCTATTGTAGTGAATACCATTTACGTCTACCATTTCAGTAAAAGCAAATTTGCATCCGAATTTTCTTGCAATAAGTCTGAATGGTACATCTGTAATCCCAGAAAGTGGCGCAAGTATTACATATGGATGTTTTAACTCTCCATAAACATTTTGCTTATTACTTTTCAAATTTATTTCTCTCTTATCCATAACCTTCATAATGCGTATCTTATAACCCCAGCATCTTTTTATATTCTCTGGTAATATCGTTTTTAATTTTACCTTTTAGATTTTTCTCGTTAATATTTAATGGTTTTTTCTGCTTTTTTTCTAATTCCTCCACATTGACAATAGAAGCTCCATATGCTCTTGAATTATTTCTCACATAGTTATCATTAGAAGCAACTACTACTCTTCCTTTTTTTGATGCAAGTCGTACCGTCTCTATTATCTTGTCGTCCCCCTGATCCGTTTTTGAGAAAATCTGGGCTTTGTCTCTAAGCATATCCCGTTTGTCCATCCCCCTATACTTAGTGTCGCCGTCAAATACAACAGTGACGTCTGTAATATATCCAGAGGAGCGGGCATATTCTTTGCTTATAACAAGAATAGCCCTTCTTGCAGACAACAGACTTTTGCCTAGCTCTTTCTTGGTAAAATGAATAGCATTTATTGCATTATATCCGTCGACAACTAGTGTGGTCATAATATACCAGTAATTTGAAATTGGTAGTTTGTAATAAGTGAATAGTTAACAAAATTCGCCACTAGGGCATGAATATATTAACATACATGGGGTGGTTTATAAAGAGAGGAGTGTTCAGGAGCTAGTAGTTGGTAGTTAGAGGGTTTATGGTTG
>JAQBAV010000127.1:0-3741 GCA_032126595.1 Candidatus Omnitrophota bacterium
TTGCTAAAAATGAAGAGAAATTACTGTCTCCAAAAAGTGCTGGAGAAAGAGTTTGGTTCTGAAGATTTGTTTGTTTGAATATATCGGGATTCGCCCATACTGCCCCCTGCCAAACAAGAAGAATGCTTAGTGCGATCCCGATAACTTTAACTAATATATTAGCTTTGAATTTATACATAATTTAATAGGCCTGTTGAAAACTGCCTTTTCATGCTTTTTTATCGTTTAACGCATTAATCTATTATACTATATAAAAGCACTTCCACAAGGGAATTATCTTCCTTTTTCATGCTTAACACATGGGATAAAAAGACTTCATATAAGACTTTTAAATATAATGAGATACGACAAAATTGGGGTTATTATATTGGAATGAAATATTAGGAAAGTATTTCTAAAATCAGCTCTAGTGCCGCTTGTGCGAATTGATCTTTAATAGATTCCCTGTTTCCCTGGAATCTAACCTTGCGGGTTATTGTTTTTTTAGCTGAACTGGCTGCTATAAAAGCTGCTCCGACCGGCTTCTTTTTAGTGCCGCCGGTTGGTCCGGCAACACCTGTTATTGATAAAGCAAGACTCGAGTCTAATAATTCTTTCACGCCAATAGCCATCTCGCGCGCTACCTGCGCGCTTACTGCGCCATGCTTTTTGATCAATCCTTCCGGAACACCCAGGATATTGATCTTAACATCATTCGAGTAAGCTACCACAGAACCCTTAAAATACTTTGAGCTTCCGGAAACATTTGTAATTAAGTTGGATATTAGTCCACCTGTACATGACTCAGCAATAGCTAAAGTTTTCTTTTTAAGCTTTTTACCTATTAAGGCTTCTAGAGGTTCGCGTTTGGTCATGAGATAATTATACTGGATGAAGATTAAGAATCAAGCTTTTAAAATCATTGACTTTAATTTGTATGTACGATAAACTTTTTTAAGTATGAAACCAGTAAAAAAACGAAAAAATACGGTATCCAAGGCTGACCTCGAAAATCTTTACGAAAAGACTAAAAAAGAGCTCGATCTACTCTCAGGCATAACAAACTCAATGATGCAGTCCCTAAACCTTAATGAGGTGCTTAATACAGTACTTACCTCTCTTATATCTTCCGAGATACTGGACTTTGACAGAGCCGCCTTCTTTCTGGTGGATGAGAACACAAACACACTTGAAGGCAAAATGGCTCTTGAAAAAAATGCAGTACAATCAAAGCTAAATGATACAATAAAAGATATTCACCTGCCCCTCAATGAAAACGGGGGCATACTGTCAAAAACAATACTTGAAGGGGCCTCTTTTGCCGTTGACCCTGAAGACGAGAATTCCGCGATCGATGTAGCTATTATGAGAGTCTTGGAAACCCAAAAGTTCGTAACGGTTCCTCTTATTGCAAAAGACCAGATCCTTGGCGCCCTTTTCGTTGATAATAAATTCTCTGAAAAAGATATCACCCCGGATAATTTTCGAATACTAAATCTTTTGGCTGACCATGCGGCGCTGGCAATTGAAAATTCAAAGCTTTACAAAGAAACCATGCATCTCTCAAGCACTGATTGGCTCACCGGGCTTTGGAATCCCCGCTATTTTAACGGAGTGCTCGATGAAATATTTAGGATAGCTAACAGAAAAAATTCGTCTATCTCCCTCATTATGGTAGATATTGATAATTTCAAAAAATATAACGACTCTCTGGGCCACCCCGCCGGAGATAAAGCGATAGCTAAGATCGCCCACATCATTAATAGTTTTTCTAGAAAAAGTGATTTTGCCTGCCGGTATGGCGGCGAAGAATTCTGCACCGTCATGCTCGAAACTCCAAGGGAAACTGCCGTAATAATAGCGGAGCGCTTAAGAAGAGAGGTTGAGAAAGCTTTTCAGGATGATAACTCTATTCCAAAAGAGAATAAGCTCACCATAAGCCTGGGCGTCGCGTCTTTTCCGGATGATGGAAATGATAAGGAAGATCTTATTAAGAAGGCTGATATGGCCCTATACGACGCGAAAACTCAGGGCAAAAATAGAACGTGCACCTATCCTTAAATTCTAAATAAAACTCTTAAATCGCCGCGGGTATTGTTTCTTCTTCAAGGTTATCCGCTTCCTCGGCAAACTTCACAGAGACAACCTTCGACACACCTTTTTCCTGCATGGTAATACCATATAGAATGTCTGCAAGCTGTATAGTCACTCTATTATGTGTTACGATAAGGAATTGTGAAAGCTTTATAAACTCTTTAAGAACTCGGCTAAAGCGGACAACATTTGACTCGTCAAGAGGAGCGTCTATCTCGTCCAAGATACAGAACGGACTTGGATTAACCTTAAATATCGCGAATATAAGAGCAATAGCTGTCATTGCTTTTTCGCCGCCGGAAAGAAGCATTATATTCTGAAGTTTCTTTCCTGGAGGCCTCACCACGATGTCTATTCCACATTCTAAAGGATTTGTTTCGTCTTCAAGAATAAGCTCTGCCTTACCGCCGTTAAAAAGCATTCTAAAATAGTTACTGAATTCTTTCTGGATAGCCTCGAATGTGTCCATAAACATCTTTCTGGTAGTAGTATTAATTTTCCTGATGGCCTGCATAAGAGACTCTCTGGCCTGCGTGAGGTCGTCTCTCTGCTTAGACAAGAATTCGAATCTTTCCTGAAGCTCGCGGTGTTCTTCAACCGCGCCCAAGCTTACTTGACCCATCTTGTCCAGCTGATCTCTAAGCTCTGCCACGTTTCTTTCACATTCTTCCTGGTTAAAAGATTCATCCAGCTCTATATTAACCTCTGTAAGTCTGACCTTGTATGTATCAGAGATTCTAGTCACAAGGGCTTCTTGCTTGTACTCAACTTCTTTCTTTTTGATATCAAGATCTCTTAAACTGTTTCTGGCTTCTTCCAGTCTTCTTTCTTCAGATCTAATCCTTTCCTCTTCCTGGCTGATCGCGCTGGAAAGCTCCTCCTTCTGTCTGGCCTTCTCTTTGTCTTCCTGCATTCTTACTTCTTTAAGAGCTATACACTCTATGTTTCTTTCTTCAAGATATTTTATTTCTCCATTTAAAGTGGTAATCTTGTCAGAGTTCTCATTAATGCGAGAACGCTTTTCATTGACTCCGTCCTCAATCCTGCAAAAACTTTCCCTTGCCCTCTCAAGGTTTTCCGAAAGGTTAGTCTCTTCCGTTCTAAGCCCTGAAAGCTCTGCCTTCATGTCGGATATCTGAAATAGAACCTCTTCCCTGCGCCGGGCCTGTTCCTGTATATTCCCCTGAAACTCGTCTATCTCACTTTGGAGACAAGCGCTTGCCGCCTCAAGCTCATTAAGTCTAACATTAACCCCTTCACCTCTTTCATGAAGTTCTCTTATTGATGACACTTCCTCTTCAAGTTCAACCTCAAGAAGTGAAAGTTCATCAACTAGAGAATCAAATTTCTCTTTGATAGATATCTTTCTTGATGATATGTCGGCAAACTCTATCTGCATTGTTCGCAATTCCGTTTCTAGCCGGTCTTTTTTAACCAGAGACTCTTTTAGCCAGGATTCCAAATTTGTTATTTCTTCAAATATTGAATTAAGCTCTCTGGTTATCTCTTCTTCTTCCTGTCTCAGGTGTTCCGCTTTTTCCTGTCTTCCGAAAAGTGAAATACTCTTTTTGTCGGAGAAATTTCTGCTTCGGTGAGCTCCCCTCTGATATATTTCACCAAACTTCCCTATTATCCTTCCTTTACCAATACCTCTTTCCAGGGCTGTAC
>JAQBAV010000128.1:0-2740 GCA_032126595.1 Candidatus Omnitrophota bacterium
AGGATTCGTAGCATTTATGTATGGCAGAAAAATGACATTGCTCCCGCCCACTATAATAGGCATTTTGCTTATCGCTTTTCCGTACTTGATCTCTTCGGGGGCGCTGGTCACCTATATCATTGGCTGCATTTTGACCGCGGCCTTATTTATTTTCAGGTGATGGGTGCTGTTACCCTGCTTTGGTGCGGAAGTAATTTGTAGATGATCTTAAGTCTTTTTTATGATACTGAGGGCGGCTTTTATGCCGTCTGCGGCGCTTGATATGATCCCCCCGGACCAGCCGCTCCCTTCTCCGGCAACATAGAGGTTTTCTATTTCCATGCAAAGACCATCTTTTTCTCTCACTACCTGTATTGGAGATGAGCTCTTGCTCTCAAGGCCCAAAATGTTTCCTTCGCTAAACCCCTTTATCTTCTTGCTGAATTCCCTAAGTCCTTCGGTTATTGAATTACTCACTTCAGTAGGTAATAGATCCCACAAGGCTGCGGGTTCCGGGCCCAAAGAATAGCTTGTTTCAATTTTATCTATAGTTTCTTTTTTAAGAATAAAATTTTTAATTGTGCAGCATGGTGCCTTAAAGCTCTCTGAATATTTATAAAACTTTTTTTCCAGCTCTTCGAGCCAATCAAGTGCTTCTAGTGGAGCTACTTCCCTCCCCAGCAAACTATCCAGATTAATTCCAGCCACACAAGCTGCGTTTGCAAACTTTCCGTCTCTTTTGTAGTAACTCATCCCGTTTACTATATTCGTATTACCATACGCAGCAGCCGGAACAATAATGCCGCCGGGACACATACAAAATGTATATACTGGGATTCCTCCAACGCCTTGAGAAGTAAGTCTATATTCTGCCGCCTTAACTCCCGTCAAACTTTTCTTACCCCACTGGGCTTCATTAATTACTTCTTGAGGATGTTCCACTCTTGAGCCTATAGCAAAATTCTTTGTCCGAAACTTTACGCCTCTATTAATTAACATCCTGTATGTCTCATAGGCAGAATGCCCCGGCGCAATAACGAGTCTTTCTACTTCTAAGGCTCCCTTAGTTGTTCTAGCCTCACAAACTTTTCCGCCCGTAATTTTTATGTCTTCCAGCAGGGTCTCAAAAAGGATCTCGCCTCCAATATCTAAAAACTGTTTTCTGAGAACTTCTACAATTGTTTTTAGATTATCGCTTCCCAAATGAGGATGCGCCAAATACTTTATTTCTGCAGGAGCCCCGGCATTAATATAGCTATCTATTATAAACTCTCTTTCTAAAGATATATGTTTGCTTCTAGAAGTAAGCTTTCCATCGGAAAAAGTACCTGCGCCGCCTTCCCCGAAGGCATAGTTGCTGAGGGGGTCAAACTCTCCGGTTTCCTCAAATCTTTTAATGCCTTCAGTACGTTTTCTAACCTCTCGGCCTCTTTCGATCAGGGTTGTATTAAATCCGGCCTTTTGGAGAACAAAAGCACAAAAGAACCCGGCAGGCCCGCTTCCAACAACCACAATCTTTTCTTCTCTTTTCTTGTATGGGATAACTAACTCGGGAAGCACTTGGAGAGAGAGCCCTTTGATCTCTTTTGAGGAGACTGAAACCGATATCTGCCAAAAAATGTTATTCTTTTTTCTGGCATCAAGACTTTTTTTCTTGATCTCGTATGAAAATTCTTTTATCCCGAGCTCTTTTGATATTTTTCCCTTAAGCTCTTCAGGAGAATAATCTGTCGCGAGACGTAATGTGATTTCTTTATAACCCATTTAATTCCTTACCGGCCTTGCGAGGCGATATAAAGCTTTTCTACTTTTTTTCTGGCCCAGGGAGTCTTTCTCAAGAATGTCAAACTGGATTTAATGCTGGGATCTTTCTGAAAACATTTAATGTTAATAATCTTCCCCAGCTCCTCCCATCCGTACTTCTCCACCAGCTTGTTCAGTATCGCTTCAAGCGTAAGGCCGTGCAGCGGATCTTTCGATAATCTTTCGGTCATACATCTCCTATTTTTAAAATCACTTACTTAAATCGTCTCAGGTGGCAGGCTCCAGAGGAACGGTATTATTTCGAATCTTTAGCTCTGTTCAGCGCCTCTTTCTGAACTGATTCTGTAGACATGCCGAACACACCTTTCACAGCCTCTTGGCAATCTTTGCAATGGGCTATATGGCTATCAATGGCTTTCTTCTTTTTCCCTGTTATTCTTCCCTCCGTGTAGTCTACAAAAGTTTTTGGAGATGGGCAGGAACTTTTAGAAAACACCTTAACCTTGCCGGAATTATTACCCTCAGGCTCTATCTGAATATTTTGGTATTTTCGGTAAACAGCATATACGAAATAAATTATTAGTAAAAAAAGTATCAAACGTATCATTCTTTTGTCGCCATCCTTTCTTCTGGGTTCTATAAAATATTATAAACCGTATCTGAAATCAACAAACAGAACTACACTGATTTATTTCCTCTACTATAGCGATAAATCTTCTTCGCCATAGGCTCGTTTAAGATATTCGCTAAATGGTTCTGTTATGTCAAAATAGAACGCTATCTCTTCCTTGGAGGGTAATAAAATAATGACGAGTATATCGTATTTTTTCTCATTTTTATTGGATAACCTGTGGCTAGAGAGATTCCAATCTACGCCTTCAGTGCCGCATCTCTTTCTTATATACTCATACTCCTGCTGAACGCTCTTTTCATAGTCTCCAATATCTCTAATAACTACCGCGTCCTCATAGCTGCTGGCATCCCTCTTATCTACTTG
>JAQBAV010000129.1:0-2866 GCA_032126595.1 Candidatus Omnitrophota bacterium
GCACTTTGGTTTGAAAAACCTCATTATTTATTGAGAGTTTTCCAGAGAGCCATGTTTGACTGGGTGGACGGAGATCTCTCTGAGCAGATATCTGAACTTAGAACGGGACTTTCTGAGGTAAAAGCACCTCGATATAGCCCATTTCAGAAGAGAGATGACGAAGAGTCGGTTAGATACAGCGAAGACGTAGATTTTTTTAGAGACGATATACCACATCAGATGGGAAAACAATCCCAACTCAAGGCAATTGTTTTAGACCAGGAAGCCGGAGTACTAAAAATAAGAATAGAGGGACGCGAGGATGAAATCCCGCTCGAAATGCAAGGAGTTGTGAATGTGAGTTTACTAAAACCATATTTCGAGGAAGCCTCTGATATCTCAGATGCCCATAAGATGACAATTCTTTCAATCCTTACTAGGCTTGAAAAACTAGCACCTCGTTTATTTACTTATGATGATCACGATAAAGATCTTTATGGCTTTGCTTCGCCCAAAAATAATTTAATAGCGTTGCATGAAAATGTTTATGATTTTCCGTTAGCGCGGATTCATGAACTATTGGAGTATTTAGTAAAGAGCAATGTACTCAGGTTTGAAATATCACGCTTGGACTTAAATATGTATGCTTTTGGGGAAAAGACAACAATGAGTATTGCGAACGCCTTTAGAAGTTTTCTTGTAGAGGAAGAAGAATGGATCAGCCAAAGCGACAAAGAACTTAACGCGCCGGAGAAGCGGCACTATTTGTTAAGGCTTTTTCAGAGAGAAGTATTTGGCGTTATAGATGAGGTTTTATCCGAATCTATAAGCGCCGTTCAAGATAGGCAGATAGCCTCTCCGCAGACAGAGCTTGAGGAGCTGGAAAGAAGACGGGATCTGTATGAGGGAACGCTAAGGAGGGTGACGGGAAAAATCGGCGGGAAGCACAAAGAAGTAGGTGTTATGACAGCGAGCTACCCATACCTTGATAAAGCTAAAATAATACAGGGAGTGGCTTTTGTAATGGCAAGAACGGGTTTTGATTTCGAAAAAGCATTTACCTCTTATAAAATAGCTATTGCAGTAGCAAATAAAGACCCTCTTCCGGCAGAAAACATTGAAGCCCTTAAAAAAACCCATTACGGCCGGGTCATACTTCACCAAGACGCAATAGAGAAACAACTTGCAAGGGCAGTAATGGGAATTATCGCAAGGGGTATGGATGATTATGAAAGTGTTACTAACATGTTTAAAGAGGAAAATAGGGTTCCACGGGAGGATCTTGTAAATGATGGGCTGTCAAATCTTGGAATTCGGCCACAGCAAAGAGGCAACATTCTCTCAGAGGCAAGTGAACAAGAGGAGATAATTGAAATAATTTCTGATGTTAAAAATGAACCCTTAAAAGGTATTTCAGAAGACAGGATTTATGCAGAAGCAACTGAGGGTGGGGAGATAATAGATATAATTCTTGCTGATAGAGAGAAATCCTTACAAGGCATTAAGGATAGAATCAATAAAGAAAAGATAATAGGCAGGCTTATAGAAGCCTTAATAAGCCTTTCCGCCGGGGAAGGGAAAGATAAAAAGATACTGGCACTTGATACCGAGCTTGGATCCGGCGAAATACGTAGTTTAATGAGTAAACTTATCAAGCAAATGCCGGGCATTAAAAGCAATAATGAAGAGATAAGAGTTTTCTTGAACAATCTTGAAATAATAAGCGGGAAGGGCCGGCAGTTGGCGGACAGAATGAATGCTGTAACTATCGGTTCGGGCAAGGGCAGTATAAGGCCCGAAAATATAATCGTTGTGACCAGCAAAACAAACTCGGAATATTTTAACAGTGCCTCTACCATAGCAGGTATAGATGATTCCGGCTTTCCGGCGACCGCGTATTTGCCCCTTTTAGAGATAATACTTTTTACAACGGTAAGACATCTCGGCAAGAGCGAAGAAACGCTAAAGGAATATTACAGGCTTATTCCCAATGTAGTGGGCTTGGATGTTGCCCTTCCGGAAACATTTGATCTTTCCTCGAACAGTTTCATTATTACACTTATTGAGAATGCGACCGCATTCGATACAGAAGACCTTCGCGATCTTATGGACGAAATGTTCATTATCCTCGCCCAGGCGTAATCCATACTTTTGACAAGAAATATAATACATAGTACACTTGCCGTTATCTAAAGGAGATATTCATGAGCGAAACCAAGATAAGAAGCTTTATTGCTGTCGAGCTGTCGACGGAAGCCAGGGAAGAAATCTCACGCATTTTAGAGGAATTAGGAAAGGCTAAGGCCGACGTTAAATGGGTAAAACCCGAAACCATCCACCTTACTTTAAAGTTTCTTGGATATATTGAAGAAGGAAAAATCCTTCAAATAAAAGAGCGCTTAACCGAAATATGTAAAAATTTCTTCCCCTTTGATATTGTTTTAGAAAATATCGGAACATTCCCATCCTGGAACAACCCCCAGGTTTTGTGGATAGGGGTAGGAGAAGGTAAGGAAAATGTTAAAAGATTAGCCAAAGAGGCAGAAAAAGTAATGGCGCTAGAGGGGTTCGAAAAAGAATCCCGCGATTTTAAGGCGCATATCACCGTAGGAAGAATCAAGTCACCAAGAAACACAAAACGCCTCCAAAAGTTAGGCAATGACATAAGAGTTCAACCCATAAAAAGCCATATTGACAAGGTAGTTTTATACAAATCCGACCTATCTGAAGAAGGCGCAATCCACACTGCAATTGCTCAAATTGAGCTACGCTAGTTATAAGTCATAAGTCACAAGTCACAAGAGACCACAACTTATGGAGGGAAGTGGCATAAGTTGTAAGGTCGAATGTGACCCAGCTCTTTTTAAATATTTTAGAACCTGCGGTT
>JAQBAV010000130.1:0-3657 GCA_032126595.1 Candidatus Omnitrophota bacterium
TAATTTTATTGTAAATTAGTGCTGGGTTCCGTTCATCTTTTTTTACGTTCACTTCGTTCCATAAAATATGGCTTCACGTAACTTTCTTTACTAATTGGGCTGTTTTTTTGCCAAGAGTCCTGCACTGACCCTCTACGCGTGAGTCGGGGCTTCCTATTGAAACAGGGCCATAATGGTCGCCCTTGGAAGAGCCTTGAATCACCATACCATGAATAAGCATAGCGGTAAGAATAGAAAGGATCGTGGTTTCGTTCCCTCCTCCTATATTTGCGGCAGAGGCAAACGCGCCCCCGACCTTACCCTGGAGCTTTCCATGATATGCCACACTGTCATCAATGAATTTTTTTATTTCGTTAGCCATTGAACCATAGTACGTGGGGGACCCTATAATGAGTCCGTCATACTCAAGTGCTTTTTCTGCGGGAAAATCTTCTATTTTCAGAACGCTGACTTCTACACCTTCTTCGGTCTTCGCCCCCTCGGAAATAAGTTCCGCCATGGCTTCGGTATTACCCGTTCTTGAGTAGTATACTATAGCTATTTTTTTCATATTGGACTCCCGGCAGTTAGGCTATTCTTGACTTGATCTTTGGAATTTATCGTTAGGACTATTATATATGATAATAATACCTTCGACAAACGCTTTTATATATCTTCTATACTTCTTAAGGTAGCGGTAACCCTGCCAAATGGTATTCTAACAACTCCGTATAGCGGATATCTATTGTTGTCCGCCGAAAAATACATCCATGCGCTGCCCTTTCTTACTTCCTTACCCTTTAGGAAAGTATAAGGACGAACCCTAAAAGCGGGTAATGAATCGAAGTTTTTGACTTTAACAAGATCCAAACTCTCTATCTTTGCGTAAAGTTCATAATTTTTTTCATTGAGGTTTACCGTAATATTTATTTCATCACCCAACTTTACCGGAAGCGTCATAAAGTAACACATGGAGCTTACCGGGTCTTGTACATTTTCTTTTATTGGACATTTCTTAACCGACCCATCAGTAAGACTCGTATAAGTAGCTTCTTTTTTATCAAAATCATATTCAACAATTACGTGCTTGCGGTAGTTGCCTTCTTCACGATCCGCCTCATACCTGCGGCTCGTAATATCGGTAGTATCTACATATGAGGTATATGTGTCTTCCACCCTGTATATCTTTGACAAGAATTTATTTGATTCGGTCACCACTTTAGCTACGTACACTTCGTAGCCTCTATATTCTTTCGTTCCCTCCACTCCGGCCATAATCCTGCCAACGGGTATACCGTTCCAGGCTATAAGGAAGGTGAACCTTTTTCCCACGTGAAGTTTGGATTTGGTGTTCATGGTGAGCTTGACTTCTTCAGGCGAGACGTGCGTTGCCCTACTCAAGGGCTTTACTGACCCTGTACTCGCACATCCTGAAATACCCATAGATGCTAGCAGGATAAGTACAATAAACTGTCTTTTCTTCATGGATTATATTATAATCAAAATATAAAAAAAGGAAAGGACGTAAAATGAATGGATTTCTCGATCTTGTAATGGCCAGAAGAAGTGTACGATCCTTCAAGAAAGACGTACTGAGAAGAGAGGATCTTGAACTCTGTACTGAAGCGGCCCGCTATTCGCCTTCAGCCTGTAATACCCAGCCATGGAAATTTCTCATAGTGGATGAGCCGGGCAAAGTAGAAAAAATTAAGGAAACCTTCTCCGGGCTCTATAGTATGAATGCGTTCGCGATAGACGCGCCCGCATTTATTGTAATTACATCGGAAAAACAGAATATGCCTGCCTGGCTCGGAGGAAAATTATTAAGAACTGATTTTCGTCACATAGATATAGGAATAGCATGCGAACATGTAGTATTACAGGCCGAGGAGCTTGGAATAGGAACTTGTATACTTGGGTGGTTTAGTGGATCCCGCATAAAAAAGATATTGGATATCCCTAAGAATAAAAGTGTTGAACTTGTTATTGTTATGGGCTATCAAGGGGATAAAGAACCGGCCGAAAGAAGACTTAAAGAAAAGTCAGAAGTTATCTCCGTAAATAAATACTGACTTCCAATACCGCACCGCAAAGTCATAAAGTCACAGGTCATAAGTCAAAAGTCATAGGTTTTAAGTTTCGCCGACTTCTTCAGTTCGGGACTGGCAGTCCCGAACTGGCAGTCCCGAACTGGTCGTTACCTTCAAACATGAACTACTACCTACAAATAAAAAAGTCCACCCTGTTACAGGATGGACTTTTTTATTGAACAAATGTCTTAAAATTACTTCTTAACCATAGGCTTGGAAGTAGTAGTACCTTCGTCTTCCGGATACCAGAAAGTAGCTATTTTCCAAATACCGCCAACGAATCTGGCAATACCTCTGCCAACATCGTCGTTAGTTTTGGAAGTGCAGCTTGAATAAGCCGGAGTGCCTTTAGTGTTGGTCTCATTAATGCTGTCAGGTACTTCTACGCTACCATAAAAAACATCGTCAAGACCTGCACCAAGGTTCTTCAACGGTTTGTTTGTCGAAGCAAAGGCAACAGTACTGAATGCTAAAGTAAGCACAACAAACACAATTAATAGCTTTTTCATACCAACCCCCTTTTATCTTTAATGGAGTATATCTCAACATTTTCTAGTTGTCAAGTTGTTTGGATATATTAACTATATTATAATATACCTGCAAATGCAAGTGCGGCTATAGTCTTTGCATCGGGCATTTTCCCGGAATTAAAGAGCTTCTTTATCCTGGACTTGCTCAATAATTCTACATCGATTATCTCATCTGAATCAAGCGATCTGGGTCCCTTATTCGTGCAATCAGCCCTAAAAATGTGTATAACCTCATCACAGAACCCGGGAGAAGTATAGATCATGCCTATCTTCTTTAGATTTTTAGCCTCATATCCTGTCTCTTCTTGAATTTCCCTTTTAATACACTTATAGGGCGTCTCCCCCGCGTCAAGCTTACCTGCCGGAAGCTCCCAAATATACTCACCAATAACCGCCCTGTACTGCTTCAGGAAGACGATCTTTCCTTTAAAAAAAGGAACTACAAGTGCGGCTCCGGGGTGCTCTACTTCTTCAAAATAGCCTACTCGATTATCGGGAAGTTTTATATTGGATTTATAGACTTTTAATAATTTACCGTCGAATACTTTCTTGCGGCTGGGGGGCATAATTTAACTTTCTCCGAGGCTTTTAATGTTAAGCTCTAAAATCTTAAGCTGCACAACTTTTTCGAGATAACTTAGGCTAAAAGGTTTTATAATATAATCATCGGCTCCAAGATCAAGAGCCATTTTTATTGTCGCATCGTCATCAATACTAGTCATCATAAGAACTCTTATACGAGGCGAAGTCTTTTTAACCTCCCTAAGAACATCCATGCCGTGTCCGCCCCTCCATCCAAGATTAATATCGAGAAGTATAATATTGGGCTTACTTTCCATTGTGACCTTTAAGGCTTCCTTGGCACTAGTCGCCTGGAAGACTTCATACCCTTTGGAATTAAAAAAATCGTACAAAAAAGAAACAACTCCAATTTGGTCGTCTACAACAAGTAGTTTTGGTTTTGCCATGTTTTAGTTCCCTTCAGAGATTAAGTACAAATCCGGCCATTAGTTAATTATACCTTAGCAACCTTTAAATTCAAGCCAAAAAAAAGAGAA
>JAQBAV010000131.1:0-6682 GCA_032126595.1 Candidatus Omnitrophota bacterium
GCATTATGCCTTCAGCATCCGCTAGAGCAACGAGATACTGATGAAAATCTCCCTGAGAGATCTTGTTGTCTTTAAATGCTACCGATTTGACAACGAGCTCTTCAAGCTCGTCCTTAGCGACTGTTTTACTTAGTTCGTCGATAAGTTTACGTCTCTCAATATTGGCAAGTGCGAAGTTTATAGACTTTTCTAATTGTAGCGATTTTAAAAGTTTTGGAAGGTCTGTAAAGCTGTTAAATTTCACGCCGTAGCTCATTATCAGTTTTTCAAGATGTTTCCAGTAATCGCTAAAGCTTAATTTACCATCGCGGTGAAGGAGTGATTTCTGGTCTAATATTTGGAGGCCTTCCGAGTAGATCTTATCACTTAAAGCTTCATATTGAGCAAGAAGACTATTAATGTTATTAATCTGCTCGGTTCTATCCGCAACAACCCGGCGAAAGCTGTCAATATTTTGGCGGTAAAGCGGGTCGTCTTCAATGCCCCAAAGTGCTACATTCTCATTTGCATGAACAATTGTATAAAATTCTCCCGCGCTCATACGTCCTTCGCGCATAAGGAAGGCGGCTGTATCTTTTCGTACATCGCTATCAGGTATTGCCTGAAGAATAGATGTATCGATATAACCCGAAGTACCTTCAATGGCGATAAATCGGAGGTCGTAATTTGTAACTAGTTCATCAAGGAGGCCTGCAATTGAATATTGAGCAGCTAAAGAGTCATGAGCGTCCTGAATATGGACGATAGTATCTTTACTGCCTGCTTCTACGGCGTATTCCTGAGTCTTGGCGAGATCATAAGGAACATCCATTAAAGCCTTCTGGCTTGCATCTGAATAAGGAGATTTTGCCTGTGCCCATACTGGACTTCCGGCACCATCAGTCCATCCGATCTGCTGATGAGCGAAAATCGCAGCCACTACCAAGGCAACTATTTTTATAAGTTTTAAATTTCTCTGTTTCCAGGTCGTAATACCTGCGAATTCATCAGGTACACCCGGAGGACTAGCAGCGGTGGTTTTATCCAACCACTCTGCCGGTTTTAGTTTATTTCGCCAAGACTTCATTTTGGACCTCCTGTTATCCTAAAATAGAACATAAGTATTTCACACAACCTGCATGTCTTACTTTTCTATTTGTTAACAATATAATTATATCATCTAGCATAAGGCTATTCAAACAATACTTGCTTACTTTTTTATACCCTAACATAAGCATATTGCAAGCCCTTTTTTGCCTATCTTCCCCTAGTCTAAATTCTTTTCTTTTCTTCTTCATTTTATTTTTATTACACCAACAGATTATTCTTATGTGTTGTACTTATTCCCTTCTTATAGTCCTTCCGGTGTATCAACCACACCCTACTGCTTCTTCTCACTTACCTCTAAAATTATATAAAAAAAACGGTACAATGCCTCTCTCGAGACACTCTACCGTTCAAAATCCTAGCCTGCGCTAGCTTTCTTTATAAGCGTAATATCGTTTCGGGGGTTAAAATAAAAGCTCCCGAATACACGGCATTTGCGACGTACCTGCGTATTCATTTTTACCTTCCTGCAAAATCTAAGTTTCAGTTTTACTAACCTGCGACACTTAAATTATACCATATTTTAAGCCAATGTCAATAAATAAAAAGCTGCCTTTTTTATGTTAATAAAAAGTCTGTGTTTTTATCGCCTATTAGCCCATTCAAATAATTCCCTGGCAGTTTTGAGGTAAATATTGTATCCCCTAAAAAAAATAGTTAGGTCATGAAATACATGGCTGGCTTTTGTGAAGATGTTTTCCTGTAAGCGTTTACAGTTTTTCTTGTTATTTTTAAAAATGTTGGGAGTGTTTATACTTTTATGTGGAGACTTACGGAAGGCTTTCTTGTTTCTTTTTATTTTTCCTTTTTAACATTAAGCTTATCAGCCTTTTTGGGATGCTGGGCGCGAATAGGATGATTTCTTTTAGCAGCTTCAGTAAATTCTTAGGTTTTAGAGTTTCCTTGGCGATCTGCCCGAATTGCTCGAAGATAGAATATATGGCCGGAACTATTACTAGCGTAAGGGGAGTCGCAAAGGCCATGCCCCCTATTACGGTTATTGCAAGAGGATTCCAAAGGTTAGATCCTTCGCTTCTATCAAGCGCCATTGGTAGGAGTCCAAAAATTGTTGTGGCTGTTGTCATAAGCACCGGGCGTAATCTATCGCTGGCGGCCTGGATCAAAAGCCGGAACAGGTTTTTGTTTTTTACTTTTAATTCATTGGCGTGTTCTACTAAAATAATACCGTTATTAACAACAATGCCGGCTAACATCATCATCCCTATTAGGGCTCCCATACCAATCGATGTTTTTGTTATATAAAGAGCTCCTATTGCGCCTATTGTAGCAAGCATCACTGTCGCCATTATTATAAATGGCTGGCGATATGATTCGAATATCGATGCTAGCACCAAATATATGAGAATAAGTATTACGGCTATCGTAATCGTAAACTCTTGTTGCGTTTTTAGTAGCGTTGGGTAGTCTCCGCCGACCTCATAGTAGTATCCTTCGGGCATTTTTAAATCCGACAGTTCCTGGTCAAGCAGCACGACTGCTTTGCTTAGAGCAATTTCTCCTATATTAGCGCTGACCTGTATCATTCTGGCCCTATTTTTCCGCCAAATTTCACTTGGGCCAAGGCCATATTCAAAATCTACAAGCTGGTCAAGTGCTACTCTATCATCCCCTGTTTTAGCGACTGTCAGGTTGTGTATATCTTTTACGGTGCGGCGGTCTTTCTCCTGCATCCTCACTATCGCTTCTACCTCTTTGCCTTTTGTGTGGAACATTGTAGCCCTAACGCCTCTTACTTTAGCGTGTACTATGTCGGCAACATCTTTGGTAGTATATCCAAACTGGGAACTTTTTTTCTTGTCCACCCTTAGGTCCAGTTCCGGACGTCCTTCACGCATACGTATCTTGGTATCGGTAAAATATGGGATCCGTCCCATCCTGGTTGTAATGGCTATTGCTATTTCCCTTAGCATATCGTAATCATGGCCGAATATGTTTAGTATTATTTCTTTTGTCCCAACTTCCTGCTCTTCTTCAAAATATACAAAAGCTGGCTGAAGGCGAGCTACTTTGGGTCTTAAACTATCAATTATCTCTTTTATCGATCTCTTTCTTTCCGCCAGGGACACAAGATTTACATAGACCTTGCTTGACCACCCTTCTACTCGTGCTGTAAAATCCTTAGTTTCAGGAAGTTCTTGCACGAGAGCTTCGACCTGACGGACAATCTCGTCGCTGGCATCGAGTTTTGCGCCGGTAGGTAACTCTATGAAGACCGTGAACCTATTTTGCTCAGTAGTTCCCATATACTCTTTGCCCATGCGCCCATATAGGAAAACCGCCCCTAAAAATAGGATAAACGCCGCAAAAATAACAAGAAAGCGTCTTCTAAAAACAAAAAACAATGCCCTCTCCTGCATTTTATAGAATGGAAGGAGAAAGGTTTCTTTGATCTCCTGAGAGCCTCCGCCTTTTTCAGCAAGTTTTATCCGGGAACTCATTAAAGGCACTACCATCAGGGCAACGAAAAGCGATACAAACAATGAGAAGGTAACCGTCCATGCAACGCCTCCATAGAGAAGGCTCATAGATTTACTTACAAACAACATGGGTAAAAATACAATGACAGTAGTTAGGGTGGATGCGAATATAACTACGTTCATCTCACTGCTTCCCTGTACCGCCGCCTCAACCCTCCCCATGCCTTGTTCACTTTTAGTTACAATATTTTCAAATACAACTATAGAATTGTCGACAAGCATGCCTACGCCAAGCGCGAGACCGAACAAAGTCATGAAATTAATGGTGAGGTCCATCAGTAGATCCATGAACCCAAACGTTATTATGAGTGAAATTGGGATAGAAATGGCTACTATCAAAATTGATCTCTGCTTTTTCGCGATAAGTAAAAATATTATCAAACACAGCAGTATGCCGTATAATATCATCTTAGGAGCCAGGACTGCCGCTACAAGGCCTATGGGTATTATCCATCTTCTCTTGCCGGCAAGTTTTCCCAGGAAGAGCATGAGTATAAAAATGATCATAACTGCTCCCCTTAAAAGAGAGTCAGCAAGGTTGGAAATGGACTTTTGTATGAATTGTGCCTGATTTTTAGTGACTATTGTTTCTATGTCTTCGGGTAGGATGGTTTTTATATATTCCACCTCTTCCATTATGCCTTTTGCAACTTCTATGGTATTTCCCTTTGTTTCTTTTTGTACATATACGGAAACAATTGGTTTTACATTTATGCGGGCATAAGTTTTGGCCTCCATGAAAGAGTCTTTCACCTCAGCCAGGTCCCGAACTTTTACAACCGATCCCGTGGGAAGCGTGGAAACCGGAAGATTTTTTATTTCATCAACCGTTGCAAATTGTCCCATCGCTCTTATGCTGACCTTATCCCGTTCGCTTCTAAGTTCCCCGGTAAGAAGATTAAGGTTGCTCGAACCCAGGGCGCTGATAAGAGTGTTTATTGATACGCCGTATCTAACCAACGCCTTTTTATCGGCTTCTATCAAAATTTTTCTTTCTCTTCCCCCTCCGACCTCGACGTTTGCAACACCCTGAATCCTTTTTAATCTTTCCTTTATATCTTCGTCAACGATCCTTCTGAGTTCTTCAGTGGTGCGTTTTCTGCTGGTTACAGCGATGATGACTATCGGAACGTCGGTCTGTGAAAACTGAGCGATGATAGGCTTCTCTGCCTCCTTGGGAAGCTTCTCCTTTACTTTGGCAAATTTTTCTCTTACTTCCATGGCGGCAAGCTGCATGTTGAGGCCCCGCTCAAAACTAAGAATAACAGTGGCTTCACCCTCCTTTGATATGGACATAAGTTTTTCCATATGAGAAACCGAGCTAACGGCTTCTTCAATAGGTCTACTTACCATAGATTCTACTTCAGTAGGCGGAATGCCGCCTCTAATATTTATGATTATACTTATTTGTCCGAAAGAAATGTCGGGGTATAGTTCAACCGGCAGTCTTGTAAGCGAAATAACGCCTATCAAGCTGAAAGCGAGGAATATCATTATCGTGGTTACTGGCTTCTTTATAGAAAATCTGGAAAGACTCATACATTACCTGTGAAAAATCCGTTTTAGTTTTATTCTAATATCGCTTTCTATTAGAAAGATCGAAGGAATAACTACAAGAGTAAGAAAAGTTGATACAAGTAGCCCTCCCATAACGCTTACTGCCATGGGGGCGCGAAGTTCCGATCCCTTCCCCATTGCGAGAGCCATGGGAAGAAGCCCTAAAACCGTTGTAAGGGCTGTCATTATAATAGGCCTTAATCTTGCTAAACTTGCTTCAACAACAGCTTCAAATATCTCTTTCCCATCTTTCATGAGGAGATTTATATAGTCTATGAGAACGATACCGTTATTAACAACGATACCCCCCAGCATTATAACGCCGAGCAGGGCCACAACGCTAACGGAGGTTCCTGTAAGATATAATGCCCAGATTACACCGATAAGAGAAAGCGGAACAGAGAAAAGTATAACCATCGGCTGTGTAATAGATTCAAACTGTGCCGCCATGATCATGTAAACCATAACTATTGAAAGTATGAGAGCGAACTGGAGGCTCGCAAATGATTTTTTCATCTCTTCCGATTCACCCGCTAATTTGACCAGGTATCCCGATTCAAAGTTTGTCTCTTCAATCATAACTTCTACGTCTTGGACTACATCTGAAAGTTTCCTGCCAACAACATTGGCTCCGATAATTATCGTTCTTTCTTGTCCGGTGCGCTTAATTTCACTTGGCCCCATACCCTTTTCGAATTTAGCCAAAGTTCCTAGCGGGACCTTTCTTCCGCTTGGGGTATGCAGATTAATGTGATATAGCTTGTCATAATTGTCCCTGTCTTCTGCCCGCAGACGCACCCTTATGTCGATCTCATGTCCCTTTTCCTTAAAGGTTGAAGATATTGATCCTCTCAGGATCATCTGCGCGGCTCTGGCTAGATTTACTACAGAAATGTTGTATAAGGAAGCTTTGTTTTTATCTACGCTGATCCTTACTTCGGGTGAGGGTTCAGGAATATCATCCTCCAGACCAAAAATTCCTTCAATATTTTTAAGTTTTTCTTCGATTCTATGGACTATGCTTTCCATAACGGGAAGTTTTTCCCCTTTAATTTCAATCGTTATGGGTTTCCCGCCGCCGCCAAAGGCTCCTGAGATCATGCCCTGCTGCAGAGAAAAGTCTACGCTGGCGTTAACGGCCCTTATATCTTTAATTTTATTTATCTTTGCTTGAGCATCCGTAACAAGATCTGTGGTTGCCATCTCTCGTTTTTCTTTAAGGCTTATTATGAGCTGCCCTTGATGAGACCCGAGTCTTTTAACGATATCTTTAGCTGATTCTCCCCTGGTTGAACCTACAACTGAACTTACTGATTCCACATCCGGGTATTTTAATAGTTCCCCTTCAACTAAAAGAACTATTCTATTGGTTTCGTTTACACGTGTTCCCACAGGCATGTCTACTTTAACCATAAACTGGCCTTGGTCGGTCTTTGGCATAAGTTCTTTTTCAATATCTCCGACAAGGAATAACGTGGAAACAAAAATTGCTAATACAATGCACAACACGAGCATCTTATGGCGCAAAAGCACCCTTAGAA
>JAQBAV010000132.1:0-2878 GCA_032126595.1 Candidatus Omnitrophota bacterium
TGTGTAGGAATGGACCCATTTATTCATTTTAGACTTGAAGTCTTCTCCCCTTCGTACGCATTCGGCCGCAAGAAAAGCAACGGCTTCTTCCAGCTCAGAAATATCTCCTGTGTGGAAAAGCGCCTTAACAGCCAGGTCGTAATCACCTGTTTCTACCATATCTCTATATGGACCTGTTTTTTTAGTTAGAATAGCTACGTATGGACGTGATACATCTTTGTGAACTTTTGGCATTAATACTAGATATGAAAGCTCGTTCTTTTTCATCAAGCTGGTTAGGCCTTCTGTGTGATGCCCCCCTGAAATAAGCGCTGCGACATGTTTCCCTTCGGCTCTCATACTCGAAATAGTGTTGCTGAGCATAGCCTGATCTCTTTCTTGAGCTATTTCATAAAAGCCAAGCCCTTCTCTAGCCTCACCGATAACATTATTTAAGTCCTGGATAAAAGTTTTTTTACTGGTAAACACTTCCCCTATATCATTGAGGGAAAGGTTCTCGGCTATGCTTTCAGACATAAATGTATTAATTGTTTCTTTTAGGTAGCTGGCTTCGCGCCCGGAAAGTTTTATCTCAAAAAGTCTTTTTATGTGCTTGGTAAATTTAATAAGCTGGTAGAGCTCTCTTCTTTCGGTGTTAGATAAAAGCTTGTTGCAGACTTTTTCCTGGATAAGGTCAAGTTCTTCTTTAAGCCCTACAACGTTTAAGTTTTTGCATTGTTTAATGTAGTCTAGATATTTTAAAAATTCTGTATGGTTTTTTACTGAAATGCCTTTAGCCTCGGCTACGCTTAAAAGCCACTGGTGGTATTCGTTCTCGCTTATTTTTCCATCTTTAAACTGAACCGATCTAAAAACTATCGCCTCAAGCTCTTCCCTTTCGGAGAGTGCCATAATACTATTAACGATTTCTTTTCTTTCTGAAGAGGCCTTTGTGAAGTCTATTGTTTTTTCTATCCTTACAGATTCTACAAAACCTCTGATGCTGCTATATTTTTCCAGCGAAATATCCCGGCTATCGCATAGCCCTTCTAAGAATGCCCAATAAACATCAAAGCTAAGCTTGCTGTCGTTATGTAAGTCCTGCTTATATATAAATTTTCTTAATTCCGGAGAGAACACTCTTTCGGCTTTCCTCTCCAAAACTTTAAGAAGCCTTGAAATAAATTCAATGTTTTCCGCAGCTTTTGAGTGGATGTCTCTAAATGAGTGTACGTTCTTTTTATAAAGTTCATTGTCTTCCACGCCGTATAGGGCTATATCTTTTTCGGTGGTTATAGAAAAGAATTCACCTGCTGAAATAAAGCCTTCTTTCATTAGGGCGTCAGCAGTCTTTGCGGTTATTTCTTTATCCGGGAAGCTCTTTAATATTGCGGTATTTATGTATCCTGAGGCGCCTTCTATGGCAACCAGATCAAGATCGTGTGTCGTGAGTAGTGATTTTAATATTTCGACTATAGAATACTGTGCTGAAAGTGAAGAATGTGAGTCTTGTAGATTAATTATTAGATCATTGTTGGAAAGTACTGTATTTATATCTGCAACTTCGGCAAGGTTGTGAGGCAAATTGCTGCCAGAAGATTGATCCTCTGCGGTTACACTTCCAGGCAGGGAAATATCTCCAGCTGCCCAAACTATCTGCTGATAGAAGAACACAAAGGTAACAATTATAGCTACCGATTGTAAAAATTTTCCTGATTTTTTCATAAAAAGGCCGAATGTTACTTTTTATTTCTTTAATACAGTACCTACATTATATGTGCTGAGGGCCTTTTTGTCAAAGGATTTTTTACCTTTTATTCACCTAACAAAAAAGGTGGTTTTTTGGGTATGCTTTTGTCTTAAATAGGTATCTTAGAATTGAATGCGGGGCATAAAAAGAACGAGCCCGCTGGTCGCAACAGCGGGCTCTTTTGAATTCCCCCATGCCGAGCCGTGGACCGGGGAAGCGGCCCAGGTCCGGCATGTCGCCTTTCGGTGCAGGAAGGTGCGGGGAAACTTTGTATCTGTCTCTATCCGTGTAACTACCTTTATTCAAAGAACTTATAATAATTAAGCCATGATCTCGATCTGATTGCGGATCAAGTCTTCGTATTCTCTTATCTCAGTTTCGTAATCAATAGCCTCTATCTTAACATCCAGGATAAAGAGGTTGTACCCTGCCTTAGCCCTTGTTAGTCCTTTAGCGCCAGCTGGTATTTCGTCATCGTTAGCTATGATCTCTATACCAAGCTTATAACCCTGGTTGAACGGACCTTCTTGTACGACTACAGATACCATATTATCGGCACTGGCTGCGTCGAATATCTCATCGGGCTCTTCAGTGTCTATTGCAGCTATGCCTTTCTTTGTTACGAGCACTAATTGTTTAGCCTCGACTGCAACTTCATACTTCGCTGAAACTTCTTCGATTACGTCTTCCGGGGTCAAGCTTTCCATTTCACCAACTACTATTACTTGATCTGCCGTTATATTCTTAGCGCCTATAGCACTTAAGAGCTCTTCGACAGCTTGATATTTAATAACTTCATCCTCAATGCCTGCTATTTCATCGTTATGGAGAAGAACTACATCTTCTATAGGATCGTCTTCTCTGGCGGTAATCTCCATAACCTCTAGGCGTCTTTCGCCTATAGCCTTATCAAGAAGATTAACGTCCCAGGCAGTATTCAAGTCAGATACTATGTACCTAGCAGCATCTTTACGTGTTTCAGGTTTAGGCATATTTGCCAGATACTTAGCTGTCTTAATACCGTACTCGGTTCTATTGGCCTGGTAGAAGTTATTGATCCTGAGTTCGTAAATACTTCTTTCGCCTATTTGAGGAGCCATGCCATCGAACATCCAGACAACCAGGCCTAATAGATAAGGAAGTTTATCG
>JAQBAV010000133.1:0-2869 GCA_032126595.1 Candidatus Omnitrophota bacterium
CTTTACGCAGATGACCCTTTAGTGATCTTGAGCCAACTGATATTTCACTGGGCAATCCTTCAGCGCGAAGGTTACTTGCTGTTTTAAGAGCCAGCTGGTTAGATTCCGCGTCAAGAGGTATAACTAGAACCCCCATAGGACTGGCAAATTTTGTTTTATCTTTAATAAGAAGGAGAAGTCTCTCCATTCCTATGGCATAACCTGTAGCCCCAACATTGGGCCCGCCCATTTGCTTTGTGAGGTTATCATATCTTCCGCCTGCTGCGATAGCATCCTGTGAACCTAAGCCTGAATGTGTAACTTCAAATATTGTGTTAGTGTAATAATCCAAGCCTCTGACAAGATCGGTCTTTTCGAGGAAATCTACACTCATACTTTTTAAGGCATCCTTAAGCGTGTTGTAAGACTTGCTGCAATCTTCGCAAAGATGCTCAAGTATGCTGGGCGCGGCGCTTACTATACTCTTACATCCTTCTTTTTTACAATCAAGGACTCTTAATACATTTGTCTCTGATCTCCTAATGCAATCCTCACAAAGAGATGCCTTTTTGCCTGATAAATAATTCTTGAGAGCTTTTTGATAGCTGGCTCTATCCTGCTTACATCCGAGTGAATTAATGAGTATCTTAAATCCTTCGATCCCAAAAGCCTTTAAAAGAGAATTTAAGCTGAGAATAAGTTCCGCATCGAGATACGGATCGCTTACGCCGATTATCTCCGCGCCTATCTGGTTGAATTGTCTTAGTCGGCCTTTCTGGGGGCGCTCGCCTCTAAACATCGGTCCGAAATAGCAAAGCTTGGTAACATCAGTTTCGTTATGCCAGGCATTCTCAATGTAGGAGCGAATAATAGACGCGGTTCCCTCGGGCCGCAAGGATATATTCTTTCCGCCTCTGTCCTGAAAAGAATACATTTCTTTTTCCACGATATCAGTATCTTCACCGATGCTGCGGGTAAAAACCTGTGTATTTTCAAGTAAGGACGTACGTATTTCCCTATAACCGTACAGTCCCAGCACCTGGCAGGCTTTACCTTCCATCCACCTCATGCAGGCGGCATCCTCTGGAAGAACGTCAGGCATCCCTCTTAAGGAATGATATTTAGGCATGGTGCTCCACGTCAACTTTCATCTTCATTCCGGCCTTAAAAGTAACTACGTTCTTATTGGGAATGGACACGCTGTCACCAGTTCTGGGATTGCGTCCCACTCTTCCCTTTCTAACCTTTGTCTTAAAAATACCGAAGTTTCTGAGCTCTACTTTTCCGCCTCTGGAAAGCTCATCTACTATTATATCAAAAGTACGCTGCACAACATCTTTAACATCGATCTGCTTATAGCCCGTATCTTCTGAGATCTTGAGTATGATATCTTTCTTGGTCATTTCTTACCTCCCATTCTATAATATTATGTATTGCTATTAAACTTAAGTGCTTATGCTATCATTACTTATATGGAAAGTCAATGCACTTATTTTGTGATAAATTTCACATTCCCTGCACCCACTATCGCTTCCAAATCCCCTATAAGGTCATCATTTGGAAATACAGCAAGGTCTTCGTCCGTAGATACCCTCATCTTCCTGCCCCCGGGGAATGTGAGGTCTATAAATACCGGAATTTTGCCTTTATGTTTGCGGATAACGCCTCTAATTGTTTTCATCATCCTGTCCTCAAGTCCCGTAGTAGTAATCTTGATAAGGACGGCCTTCGTAAATGCCTCCTTAACCTTCTCAAGAGGAATGATCTCTTCGGCCACTATTTTCGGACTTTCTTCCCTCAAATTCAGACGCCCCTGGACATAGATCATACCGTCTTCATGAATAAGTTCCGGGGCTACGCGATATGCCCTTGGAAAAATCAAGACCTCTATAAAGTTATCCAAGTCTTCCAACCCTACTATAGCCATTTTCTCCTGCTTTTTTCTGGTTACAGTGATCCTGGCCTTTTTAATAAGACCGCCTATTAAAACCATCTGTCCATCAGAGAGGTTAGCAAGTTCTGATATCTTGCATGTAGAATAGGCATTCAGAAGTCTTTCAAACCTGGCCAAGGGATGATTCGTAATATAAAACCCCAGCATCTCTTTTTCACTAGCCAAAAGTTCATGTTCGGGCCATTCCGGAATATCTGGAAGGCTTTGGGAGTTTTCCTTAAAAACATCCCCCGCATTACCATCATCAAAAAAGGACATCTGGCCGTTCCTTCGATCTTTTTGGGACTTACTGGCCATTTCGAGAACTTTATCAAGAACAGCCATAGCTTGCGATCTCTTTATTCCGGTCGTATCAAATGCCCCGCACTTTACAAGACTCTCAACAACCTTCTTATTAACCTGTCTTGAATCAATCTTCTCGGCGAAATCATAAAGACTATCAAATGACCCTACTTCTTTTCTGGTATTGATTATTGATTCGGCGGCGCCCACACCAACATTCTTTACGGCTGAAAGTCCGAATCTTATATTCTTATCAACAACAGTAAAATCCTTGAAGCTTGAATTTACATCGGGGGGAAGTATCTCCATCCCCATGTGAACAGATTCAGAAATATAGTCGCCTATCTTATCCATGTTGTTCTTTTCACTGGATAGAAGAGCTGTCATGAATTCTACGGGATAGTTAGCCTTAAGATATGCGGTCCTATAGCTTATCAAAGCGTATGCTGCACTATGGGATTTATTAAAACCGTATCCGGCAAAATAAGTAATAAGGTCAAATATCTTTTCGGCGGTATCATTGTCGATATTATTCTTACCCGTTCCTTCAAGGAATTTTTCTTTAAGCTTAGCCATAGCTTCAGGGATCTTCTTACCCATAATCTTACGAACTTCGTCAGATTCAGCCATACTAAAACCTGCCAGCGCCGCAAC
>JAQBAV010000134.1:0-5051 GCA_032126595.1 Candidatus Omnitrophota bacterium
GAACAGATGATCAGGAGTAAGTTTGCGGGTAAATTCAATAAGGCCGATGTAATAAAGGCGGCAGTCAAGGCTGTAAAACTTGCTAAGAAAAATGGACTCAAGGCTGTAGGAATAAACGCCGAGGATGCCTCAAGGACAGATATGGATTATCTTGTTGAGTTTACTCAAGCTGCCAAAGCTGTAGGAGCTGACAGGGTGCGCTATTGCGATACATTGGGTTTTGACGATCCGTTTACAATTTACGATCGTATCGCAGAACTTGCTGCAAGGACGAGGATGCCTATAGAGCTACATTGCCACAATGATCTTGGCATGGCCGTTGCTGTAACTGTAGCGGGGGCTAAAGCAGCTATTGATCAGGGCGTAGACGCTTATATGAATACTACTATAAATGGGATGGGTGAGAGGGCAGGAAACGCTGATATGGTAAGCTGTATACTCGCAGTTAAACATTCCAGCGGTTTAGGGAAAAAATATAGGCTTGACCCGAGAATAAATCTAAAGATGTCTTGGAAGATAGCAAAGTATGCTTCTTACGCCTTTGGCGTGCCGATACCGGTTAATCAGGTGGGTGTTGGAGCCAACGCATTCGCACATGAGTCCGGTATACATGCAGACGGAGCCTTAAAAGACAGAAGAAACTATGAGCTTTATGACTTCGAAGAGCTTGGAAGAGGCGAACCCGAAGTTATTGAAACCGGCAGAGATATTACGGCAGGCGAGTATAGCGGCATTAAAGGTTTCCGAAACGTATATAATAAATTAGAGATAAAGTTCCACGATGACAAAGAAGCTACTAAAATACTGGAACTGGTGAGGTATGCGAACGTTCATACTCAGAAACCTTTAGTAAAGGATGAGCTGGTGTTTATAGCGAAATATCCTGCGATAGCTGAAAAGATATTTACGATGAAGCCATAATAAAATATGAAAAATCACTCAAGAAAATATGTAACTCTATTTATTCTAATCTGTATGCTATTCGTTGTATCAATAGCTATAGCCGAGGAGCCCAAGAAAGGGTTTATTCTCAGGATGTGGGATAAGGCCAAGGCTGCTTTTACTAGAACTCAAGAAGCGGAGACTCTTCAGGTAAAGAAGAAAGAAGAGCCAGCCAGAGAAATAATCGAGGAGGAAGAATTTATAGAAGAAGAGAAACCCGAAACGGATAGGGAAAAAGAAAAGAAGACGGTTCAAAGGAAAGAACGCACTAAAGAAGAGAAGATTGAGATAATTGAGAGAAGATTAGAAGTGTTCCCTGTGATAATGGATTTTATTCCGGGCCTCGGAATGAGGCAGGAAGAAGACGGCGAGGCGCGATATTATTACGCCGCGCCTAATGATATTGCTAAAGAGCTTAGAGAGCTTGACGAAGAGACAATATCTAAATTATATGTAAGGGTAAACCAGGAAGCTACAAAGATCCATACAGAAAGGATCTTAAAGCAGATACAACAACAGCAGCAACAAGAGAGACTGTTGCGAAATATACAAAATATTCCAAGACAGCCGGTTCAGTCGCCAGCACCACCAAAGGTACCGCCATCTACGCCAGGGGTAATGGTGCCGGTTGCGCCACCAAAAGTACCATCTGCGCCACCAAAAGCGCCAACATTACCACCGTCTGTACCTGATTATAGCAGGAGATAGTTTAGCTTAAAAAACATAAACAAAGCAGGGAAAAAATGTGTAAAAAGAAGAGTAACGGCATGGGAAAAGTAACAGTTTTAGTGGGGTCTCAATGGGGGGATGAAGGTAAGGGTAAAATGATAGACATCCTTACCAAAGATATAGATTATGTAGCCAGATTCCAGGGAGGAAATAATGCCGGACATACAGTTGTTATCGGCGAAGAGAAATATGTCTTACACCTTATTCCTTCAGGCATTTTGCATGAGGGAAAGATATGTGTTATTGGACACGGAGTTGTTATAGACCCTGCGGCGCTTATTGAAGAGATTGAACTATTGAAGTCTAAGGGCATAGATTGTGAGGGAAGATTAAAGGTGAGCGATAAAGCTCATGTTATTTTTCCTTATCATAGAAAGGTTGATGAAATTAGAGAGGCTAAGCGCAAAAAAGGGAAGATAGGCACAACCAAGAAAGGCATAGGGCCATGCTATTCTGATAAAGTTGCTAGAGTTGGCATTCGCATGGGAGACCTTTATGACGCCGAATACCTGAAAGGAATACTTGAGACAAATATTGAAGAAAAAAGAGCTATTTACAATATTGAGGAGTTTTCTGTTGATGGTATCTATGAAGAATACCGAAAATACGCAGAAATTTTAGAAGAATATATATGTGATACCACTAAGCTTTTAAATGATGCCCTAAAACAGGGTAAATCCATACTTTTCGAAGGAGCACAAGGCACCTTTCTCGATGTAGACTATGGAACATATCCATTTGTTACTTCTTCAAACTCTACCGCCGGCGGAGCTTGTACCGGCGGAGGTGTCGGGCCTTCAAGGATCGATGAAGTTCTGGGAGTAGTCAAAGCCTATACGACCAGAGTGGGCGAGGGTCCATTTCCCACAGAATTTGGGGAAGACCTTATGGATAAGATAAGGGAAAAAGGCGGAGAATTCGGCGCCACTACCGGAAGAGCAAGAAGATGTGGATGGTTCGACAGCGTGCTTGTAGCTAACTCTGTCCAGATTAACGGTATAGACAATGTTATAATAACTAAACTTGATGTCTTGGATGAACTTAAAACCATAAAGATCTGTACCGCATATAACTATAAGGGTAAGAAATATACCAATATTCCCGGAATACCGGGTTTTCTTGATGATTGTGAACCGGTTTATGAAGAACATTCAGGATGGATGTGTGATACGTCGAAGATAACCTCATATGCCGATCTTCCGGGAAATGCCAAGAAGTATCTGAATAGGATAAAAGAACTTGTCGGCACGGACATTATTTTTGTGTCCGTAGGAAAAAGCAGGGCACAGACTCTATCCTGTTCATAGTATTCAATATGCGGCTTGACTTGGTATCTGGCCGGTGCTATAGTGCTTTATGTTAAGTAAATCGATTTAATATTATATCTATTAAAGGAGGCCGAGATGAGAAGGGAACGGTTAGCCCTGGTAAGTGGTGCAGTTATTATAGCAGTATCGGTTTTAACAAGCGGTTGCGCAGTTAACTTTTATAAGCAAAGTCCGCGCAGTAAGACCCAGATAAAAGAGCTTAAGGCTAAAATAGATGATCTGGAAAGACGGAGACAGGAAGAGCAGGAACAATTTGCTCAAGTTAAGCGCGATCTTGAGAGGAAGCTTAAAGGCCAGATAGCAAATGACCAGGTTTCACTCAGGATGAGTGAAGGGGGACTGGTAATAGTTCTCTCAGATCAAATATTATTCGATTCCGGTAAAGCTGAAATAAAACAGCAGGCCTATTCTGTCCTAGATCAAGTCTCTTCAGTTATTAAAAAGGACGTTCCCAGTAAAAAAATAGGCATTAGCGGACATTCTGATAATGTTCCTATAACACATTCACAATGGAAATCAAACTGGGAACTATCATCGGCCAGGGCGTTAAATGTGCTACATTACATGGAAAAAGAAGGCGTAGACCCTGACAGATTATCAGCTACAGGATACGGAGAATATCGTCCGGTGGAATCAAATAACACTGATAAAGGCCGTGCAGCAAATAGACGCGTAGAGATCCTTATTCTTCCTGAATTTGTGGAGGAAAAAGCGGAAGATATCATTAAATAAAATCAAGAAAGAATATTTTCGGATATAACATGGAAACCGTTTTTCTCTTATAGCATAAGCTTTTGTGAAAAACGGTTTCCATTTTTAAGCGATTATTATGAAAATACCCAAGCATATTGCAATAATTATGGATGGTAACAGAAGGTGGGCCAGGAAGAATAATCTACCTGAAATAATGGGCCACCATGAAGGAGTTAAGTCTGTCAACAGAATTGTAGAAGAGTGTGCCAGACTAGGTGTTAAGGCGCTGACAATATATGCTTTTTCCAGCGAAAATTGGAACCGGCCAAAGAAGGCAGTAGATTCTCTAATGGCACTATTCGAGAAGGGCATGCAGGATTATGGGGAAAAAGCAAAAAAAAACAATGTCAGAATGAATTTTATAGGACGTAGGGACAGATTACCAGCCTCTCTTGTAGAAAGAATGAAAAATTTAGAGGAGGAGACATTTGGAAACACGAGTCTCATTTTAACTCTTGCAATTAATTATGGAGGACGTCAGGAAATAGTCGATGCAGTTAATACGCTTTGTAGTGAGCCGGGAGAGGGGCGAAAAAAAATAGATGAAGAGAGTTTTGAAAAGTATCTTTATACTTCAGATCTTCCGGGGCTGGATCTTATGATAAGGACAAGCGGCGAAATGCGGATAAGCAATTTTTTATTATGGCAGACTGCTTATTCTGAAATATATGTAACAGACACTTTGTGGCCTGATTTTGATGAGAAAGAGCTTAAAAAAGCCTTAGAAGAATATGAACGCCGCGAAAGGAGGTACGGTGAATAAATTTTTTCGCAGAACAATTACCACCATTTTTTTGCTTATCCTTGTGTCGCTCATTATCTACATTTTCCCCAATTGGAGTTTTTGTCTTATAATCGCCGGTTTTGTTGCGGCAGGCCTATTTGAATTCTTTAAAATGATCGAAAAAAAGAATGTTTTTGTATACAAATATTTTGGAACAGTCGTGGGTGGTCTCATTCCAATAGTTATATACATGAGCGAAACTTTTCCCGATCTAAAAAATTTAGAACCCATTCTTATCCTTGTTGGGTGTCTTTTTGCTTTCGTCCTGCAGTTTATCCGCCGCGATGAAACGCATGACCACCTTATTTCGATGGCGCTCACTCTTTTTGCGATTCTTTATGTCGGTTGGTTTTTTTCATTTTTTGTGAAGATAAAGCTATTAGCAAATGGGGCAAACCTTGTTGCTTTCCTGATACTTATCACCAAGGGAGCGGATATAGGAGCGTATGTAATAGGGAGCCGTTTCGGAAAAAATGAACTCATTCCGCGCATTAGTCCCAATAAAACGAAAGAAG
>JAQBAV010000135.1:0-5143 GCA_032126595.1 Candidatus Omnitrophota bacterium
GCCCTTCCGATATCTTAAATCTTTCTTTAACCTTTATTCTAGTCTCATTTAGAGAAATCTTATCAGAATCTTTAACGCGAGGTTCTATCTCAGAACGCACCGCGTCCACCTGCTCTTTTCGGAATCTTAGGAGCTCCCCGCCAATTTTATAAGCAGTAATTACTCCTTCATCAACAAGAGAGGAGACCTTATCCTCTTTTATCCCCAGATAGTAGGATAGCTCCTTAAGGGTTAATAATTTTTCCGGCATAGCTTTACGCCTTTATCTTGCCTTGAGATACCCACTGATCGAGTTTGCTTCTATCAAACATCCATTCACCTGAATCTTTTGTTCCCGGAAGCTGTCCCTTATTTACCCATTCGCTTATTTTGTCTGAATCAACCTCAAGGTATTCTGCAACCTGACTAACAGTCATTAGACCGGGTTTTGAAGAGCTTGCGGAAGCTTTTTCCATGCGAAGCTGACCGTTAAGCTCTGCGCCTTCTTCTATGGATAACCTTGGAGTTTCAATATCGCCGAATAGTTTTGCACTTCGATCAAGCCTTAAAATTGTTGTTGCTTTGATGTTGCCTTCCACATAACCTGCAATAGTAATATCTTCGCCGGTAATATTGGCCTTTATATGTGCTTTTTCCCCGACCTTAAGTTTTCCTTTTGTGTCAAGTGTACCGTCGAACTTACCATTGATCCTCAAGTTTACAGGATCATCAAAACGCAGCGTTCCCTTCATTGAAGCGGTAACGTCTAACACCTTTTCTTCCTGTGGTGCAACAGGTTGCGGTTGTTCTTTTCTTTTTCTCATCTGTCTACCTCCTCCTTTTTATTCAGTGTCTACGTCATCTATTTTATCACATTTTTTAATTTCCATGCGTTCTTCCAGCCTGGAAAGAATAAGTACGATTACAACCACTCCCGTTGTAATAACTGCAGGCACATATAATCCAGCTCCCGAGGCAAGCCCTATAGCGGATACTGTCCATACGCTTGCTGCGGTGGTAAGTCCAGTTATCGTGTTTCCTGATCTTATTATAGCACCCGCACCAAGAAATCCAATACCCGTAACAACACCGGCCGCTATACGCGATGGGTCGCCTGTACCCATGTGTCCGTAATTAGCCGAAACAAGTATTGAAACAAGCATAAAAAGACTTGAACCCGTACTAACAAGAATATGCGTTCTAAGGCCTGCGGCACGTCCGTGTATCTGCCTCTCAAGACCGACGAGAGCCCCTAAAACAGCGGCCAAAACAATGCGCATGGTCATATCCATCATTCCCATATTTTTCCCCTCCTCCTACCGTCTGCCGGTAGGTTTTATTTTTAGGTCGAGGTCGTCTTTCTTTCCAAACCTATACATAGCCTCTCCTAATGCGGCCACCATAGCTGCGTTATCGGTACAATTATTCTTCTGTGGCATATAAAGTTTTATGTTTTTATCCTTACAAGCTTTAACTAATTCTGACCTGAGAAGAGTGTTATTAACAACTCCTCCGCCTACTGCCAAAATTTTTGTATTATTCGTCAAACAGGCGCGGATAACTTTTTTGACCAAAACATCTATTACCGCTTCCTGAAAATATCGTGAAATCTTATTTTTTTCTTCTTCTGTCTTTGGGCATTTCTGCCAATAATAGAGAACTGCTGTTTTTATGCCGCTGAAGCTGAAATCAAGATCTTCTTCATCCTGCAAAAGGGCTCTTGGGAAATCTATTCTTTCGGTGCCGGTATATTCTTTTGCTCTTCTTTCAACTATCGGGCCTCCGGGGTAGCCCAGATCCATTATTTTAGCAACTTTATCGAATGCTTCGCCTACCGCGTCATCTCTGGTCCTGCCGATACTGATAAAGTCGTCTATACTGCTGCACTTGTAGATACTGGTGTGTCCCCCTGAAATCACAACCCCGATAAATGGGAAAATATTCTCTAAATCTATCTTTCCGTTCTCATCAAGAAAACAGGAAAGGATATGCGCCCTTAAATGATCTACCCCCACTATCGGAATGCTTCTTGCAAAACTTATTGCTTTAGCGAAAGCTACCCCCACCAAAAGTGAACCCGGAAGCCCTGGACCGTTTGTTACTGAAATAAGATCGATGTCTTCTATTTTTTTCCCCGCGTCTTCAAGGGCTTTTTTTGCTACTGAATACATATATTCAGTGTGATGCCTTGAAGCTATCTCAGGAACTACCCCGCCATACTCTGCGTGAAGATGTACGCTTGAAGACACTTCGCTTGAACGCATCACGCCATCTTCTATGATAGCTGCCGCCGTTTCATCGCATGAAGTTTCTATGCCAAGCGTTATCATTATTCCTTTTCAGTCTCTTTTGTTTTGTCAAATATCTTATGGCTCTTAAGTATGTCTATTGCCGCCTGTAGTTGATTGTCATATTTTTCTTCCTTCTTATCTTCGGGTTTTTCGTCTTTCTTATCTTCTATCTTATCAAAAACTTTAGCCTTCTGGACTTCTTTATCGTCATTCTTTTCCTTGGTAGGGTTAATTCTCTCTACGACTATGTCGGGGTCTATACCCTTCTCTCTTATATCGTTGCCTGCGGGCGTATAATAAGCGGCGGTAGTCAGGCGAAGTGCGGATTTATCTCTTAAGGGTATTACTGTCTGAACGGATCCTTTTCCGAAAGTAGTTGTTCCGATAATAACTCCCCGGTTGTTATCTTTTATTGCCCCCGCCAATATCTCAGCAGCGCTGGCAGAACCTTTATTTACAAGAATAACAAGGGTAATTTCAGGAAAGAGAGCTTTCTTTTTAGCCTTAAATTCCATGCGCTTTTTGGGGTCTCTTCCTTCGGTATAAACAATCATCTCTCCCGGCTGGAGGAAGTGCTCAGACACGTCCACCGCTGACTCTAACAAGCCTCCTGGATTATTTCTTATATCGATTATTATACTTTTCGCGCCGACCTTTTGAAGGCCCTTTATGGTATCCCTTAGGTCCTGAGCTGTACGTTCCTGGAATTCACCTATCTTTACATACCCTACACCTTCATCTACTATCTTAACTTCTTTTATGCTTTTAAGCTTTATGATCGCGCGAGTAATGGTAAAGTCCAGAACTTCGTCAACATCTTCTCTGACTACACTTATTTCAACCTTTTCTCCGGGCTGGCCCCTTAGCATTTTCACGGCCTCATCAAGTGTCATATCACGAGTGACCTTATCGTCTATTTTTACAACCTTGTCCCCAGACTTAAGCCCTGCTTCAAAAGCGGGCGTATCTTCCATAGGAGCAATTACGGTCAGTAGTTTATCTCTCATGCCGATCTCTATGCCTATCCCGCCAAACTGACCCTTTGTCTCTTCAGTAATCTCACGGAAACTATCCTCATCAAGAAACTGGCTATACCCATCAAGCGTATTCATAAGCCCCTTTATCGCACCATGAATAAGATCTTTCGGCTCAACCGGTTCTACATAATCTCCCATTACGAGGGTAATAGAGTCCGATAGTATCTGTATCTGTTTGAAAAGATCTTCGCTTGTGGGTTCTTTTTTTGCGTCTTGGGCGCCCACTATAAAAGCTGCGCTAGCAACAAGCACCACAATAAATAATAGTATTCCTATTCTCTTCTTCATTATTTTCCTCTCACACTTATTTGAGTTTTTCTCGGAGCATATCATTTGCTATCTTAGGGTTTGCCTTGCCCTTACTTTTCTTCATAACTTGACCCACTAAAAAACCTAAAGCGTTTTCTTTGCCGCTTTTAAAATCATTAACAGACTTTTCGTTACCCTGAACAACTTCGTCAATTATCTTATCAAGCTCACCTTCATCTGAAACCTGCTCCAGGCCTTTTTCTTTTACTATTTTTTCCGGAGACTTTCCTGTTTTGATATATTCAGCAAACACTTCTTTTGCCGCAAGCCCGCTTATAGCGCCTTCGATGGACATTTTTATTATACTTCCAAGCTCTTTAATGTCTACATTGAGTCCGGCGATGTCAGTACCTTTTTCATTCATATGCTTCATCACTTCGCCCTTTATCCAATTGTATGCCGCTTTAGCATCGCCTACTTCTTTTGCCAGGGCTTCAAAAAACTCAGCTATATCTTTTTCCTCTACCAGTACTTCGATGTCTTTAGGGTCTAACTTATATAGAGAGGTAAATCTTTCTATTTTTTTGTCGGGAAGTTCCGGCGTAGCCTTTCGCATCTGGCTGACCATTTCTTTTGGAACTTCAAAAGGAACAAGATCCGGCTCCGGAAAATATCTATAGTCGTGTGCCTCTTCTTTAGTTCTCATGGGGAGAGTTATATTTTTCTTTTCATCCCAAAGACGAGTCTCCTGAGGTATTTCTTCGCCATCGTCCAAAGCGTCAGCCTGTCTTTCTTCTTCGTAACCAAGAGCTTCCTTGACCGCCTTGAAAGAGTTCATATTCTTTATCTCAACCTTGCTTCCAAGTTTTTTCTGTCCTACCGGCCTCAAAGATATATTAGCATCACATCTTAAGCTTCCTTCTTCCATATTACAGTCTGAGACTCCTAAGTATTTTATAACGCGCTTAAGAACCGTTAAATAATCATATGCTTCTTGAGGGCTTCTCATCTCAGGCTCTGAAACAATCTCAAGTAGAGGTGTGCCGGTCCTATTGAGATCCACACAGCTAAAGCTTGGGTCAATATCATGAATAAGCTTACCCGCGTCTTCTTCCATATGGGCTCTTGTAATACCGATGTCTTTAGCGCCTCCCCCCTCAAGCGGAATAGTAATTTTACCGCTATAAGCTATCGGCATATCAAATTGGCTTATCTGATAGTTCTTAGGGAGATCCGGATAATAATAGTGTTTACGGTCAAACTTCATTACTTTTTGGATATCACAGCCTAAAGCAATGGCAACCTTGATAGCATACTCAAATGCCTTCTTATTAAAAACAGGAAGAACCCCGGGCATTCCCAGACACACCGGACACACTTGTGAATTCGGTACTGCTCCAAACTTGGTACTACAACCGCAGAATATCTTGGTATTGGTTGCAAGCTGCACGTGTACTTCTAATCCTATTACTGTTTCGTATTTTTCTTTTAAATTAACCATATTTCTTAATTATCATTTGATTGCTTCGTCGCCTTCTTCGAAGTCTCCTCGCAATGACGTCATTGCGACCCCGACTTGTCGGGGGA
>JAQBAV010000136.1:0-6211 GCA_032126595.1 Candidatus Omnitrophota bacterium
CTCTAAATTCCCCTGCGATTATTCTCATAATAAGTCAAAAGTCATATGAGACCACAACTTATGGAGAGAAATGACATAAGTTGTAAGGTCGAATGTGACACAGCTCTTTTTAAATATTTTAGAACCTGCGGTTCTATATAAAAAAGGGCTGGGTTTAATTCGCGCTGATGATTTACTTACACTGTGTGCTCGTAAATCATGCGCTCATTAAAGTCAAAAGTTGTCTCCGGGACACCAAGTCACCGGTTCACCAGAAAAATAAAACGTCTTCTTGTAGTTTGAAGTTTGTTGTTTGAAGTTAACTAACTACTAACTTCCAACTACTAACTACATAAAGATCACAATGCTCCCCAACCATCCCAGGAAGACGAACCCCGTTGTCTTGATAATATGGTTCGTTTCCGAATTATAACATCTCACTCCCCTAAGATGATAGTTGCGTAAAATGACAGGGAATGTGTTCGCCGCGAGTTTCCGCAGCCCCACGACCCCGGTTCACGGGGTGCCCGTCGGGGCGAGGATTGTTTGAGCGCCGAACACATGAGCTGTCATTTATTTTACTCTTAAATTTCAATCTTTCCTCTAAATCTTTCTTTGATGTTCTCCTTGATCCCCGCATGGTTCTCGTCTTTTAAGTCCGGATCCTCTTTAACCAGATCAAATGCCTCTTTTCTTGCTTCTTCCATGATATCAAAATCTTTAACAATATTACCAAACCTTATCTCGGGTAATCCGCTTTGCCTTGTTCCAAAAAATTCTCCGGGGCCCCTGATATCAAGATCTCTCTCGGCAATTTCAAATCCATCAGCGGTCTGGGTCATAGCCGACAAGCGCTCACTGGATGAATCCGTTGTGGGTTCAGAAATGAGTATGCAGTAAGAGTCATGCTTACTTCTGCCGATTCGGCCCCTCAGCTGATGAAGCTGTGCTAACCCGTATCTTTCGGCATGTTCAACAACCATTACTGTCGCGTTCGGCACGTCTATTCCTACTTCAACAACAGTTGTAGCAAGAAGAATGTCATACTTTTTATTTCTAAAGTCTTCCATAGTTTTCTTTTTATCATCAGTCTTCATTTTGCCGTGCAGGGCTCCCAGGCGAAGATCTGGAAACACATCTTTTTTTAAATGCTTATACATCTCTTCAATAGACAATAGCTCTGAGTTGTCAGTCTTGCTTATTCTGGGATAGACGAGAAAAGCTTGTCTTCCTTTGGTAACCTCATCGCGCAGGAATTTATAAACTAATTCTCTCCTATCATCCCCCACCCAATAGGTTGTTATCTCTCCCCGCTCCACCGGTTTTTCTTTTAAGAGCGAAATATCCATATCGCCATAAATAGTAAGTGCTAAACTTCTTGGTATGGGTGTCGCTGTCACGACTAAAGTGTCCGGCATTTTACCTTTTTTCCTGAGAGTATCCCTTTGAGAAACACCGAACTTGTGCTGTTCATCAATAACTACAAATCCCAGTCTGTCATAATTAATATCTTCCTGGAAAAGTGAGTGTGTTCCAATAACTATATCTACTTCTCCTTGAGCCAATTCCTTTTTTATTTTTTCTCTATCTTCTTTCTCTATACCGCTTATTAAAAGTCTCACATTTAGTCCGAGGGGCATAAATGTTTTACTGATCGTTACATAATGCTGGCGGGCCAGTATTTCAGTGGGGGCCATAACAGCCGCCTGGTAGCCGGAGTTTACTGCCAAGAGTAGTGCATACATCGCGATAACTGTTTTACCGCTTCCAACATCTCCCTGTAATAAACGATACATGGGCTTTTCTTCAATCATATCTTTTTCAATATCCTTAATACACTTCTTCTGCCCTTCGGTAAAATCAAAATGAAAAAGATCCTCAAAATCCTTAAGAAGGTTCTCGCTGGTATTATGTTTTATTCCGTCGGCTTTAAAACTCTTTCTTTTGAGGGCCATCACAACCTGAAGAATAAAAAACTCCTCAAACACAAGCCTCTTGTATGCTCTTTCAAGGTTTTCAAACGAGTGAGGAAAATGAATGTTTTCCAGGGCAAATTTGAAGTCGACTAATTTTCTTCTAGCTCTTAAACTTGTTGGAAGTGGGTCCTTGACTTGACTGCTGTATAAATGTATGGCCTGGTTGACCACGTTTCTTAAGTATCTCTGTGTAATATCCTCAGTAAGCGAATAGACCGGAACGATTCTTCCCATCTCCAGGGATTCTTCTTTCTTATCCTCGTCTATTATCTCAAATACGGGATGGCTTATCTGCAAACGCTTAGTTAGCTCAACTTTGCCGTAAAGCATTACCTTGTCGCCCTTAGAAAAAACTCCTCTCATATACGGTTGGTTATACCAGACAGCAAAAACCCTTCTATTTCCATCGGCTATAGCCGCTTCAAATATCCGGGTTCCTGTCTTAGCTCTAAAAAAACTTGTCTTCTGAACCTCTCCCACTACCGTATGTGTGTTTCCAGGCTCAATTTCGCTGATAGGAACTATCTTAGACCTATCCTCATAACGCCGGGGAAGGTAATAAAATAGGTCTGAAATATTCTCAATGCCCAACCTCTCAAAGAGAAGGGATTTTTGGGGGCCAACCCCCTTGAGGTACCTTATAGATATTTCTGCAGGGTCTTTTTTCGCTTGCATAATACGCTCTTCTGTGCTAGTATTTGCTCCTGTTTCGCTAAGGCAGTATAAGTGTACAGTTTAGCGGAAATCAAGAGTGTATAATAATAATATCAAGTATTGGTAATTATAAGAGAAAGGTTTTAAAATGGCAAGAGAATGTTATGTATGCGGCAAAAAACCTGTTACCGGAAACACCGTAAGTCGTCGTGGTATGGCTAAGAGTAAAGGCGGCGTAGGCCAGAGAATAACCGGAATAACCAAGCGTACGTTCAGCCCTAACCTGCAGCCCGCCAACGCGCTTATTGACGGCAAAAAGAAAAAAGTAACGGTTTGCGCAAAGTGCTTAAAAGCTAACAAGATTAAAAAAGCTGCATAAAAAACCGTTTTATCCAACTTAATGGTAAAACGGCTTAAAAGATTTAAAAAATACCCGGTAAAAAAAACCGGGTATTTTTTTATGTGTTTTTCTGCTCAGATATTTGAAGGTCTCGGATATCCAGTTGTATGGTGTCAATGCCGTCCCAACTATTTATTGAGGGAGTATACGCCAGGTTTATTACGTTTCCCTGTTTAGGTTTTAATACGTCTTTTTTTCTGAAAGTTACGGCTTGCCATGTAAGGTTGCCGCAAGTTGCAAAAAACTTAAATCCAGTTCTTCCGATTTCACGAGGCATGCTTTTTACTTTTATGTCACTCGTCGCAAACACCGGAGCATTATTACCGGGCCCATGCGGCATTAATAGATTTAATTCACCGATGAGCTTCTCTCCTATCATTGAAAAAGGCACCTTTAAGTCTATTGATAGCTCTGGCTGCATAACTGCAATATCAGAATCCATATTTTTTACAGCCTGGCTAAACGCTTTCCGAAAAGCTTCAACATTTTCCTTTTTTACTTTAACTCCACAAGCGGCTTCATGCCCCCCGAAATTTACCAGATGTTCTTCTGATTCTTTTATTGCTTTAAATAAATTTACTCCGTTAATGCTTCTGCCTGAACCTTTTCCAAGGTCTCCTTTAAAAGATATAAGAATGGTCGGCACATTGTATTCATCAGTTAAACGCGAAGCAACTATTCCCAACACTCCCTGATGCCAGTCGTCATCAGCGAGTACTATTGCTTTTTCCTCTTCAAGGTCTATGGTCTCTTCTACTTTTTTTAATGCGTCTTTAAGTATGTCTTTTTCTATCTGCTGACGATTTTTATTTTCTCTATCCAGGGTCAATGCTAAGCTCTTTGCTTTTATCCTGTCCTTACACATCAAAAGTTCGAGTGCGACATTTGCCGAGCCAACTCTTCCCATAGCATTTATTCTTGGCCCTAAAATAAAACCTATGTGAGTACATGTAAGTTTTTCGGGGGTGACCCTGGCAACATCCATAAGAGCTGAAATGCCTATTTTATCAGTATTTCGAAGTCTTTTAAGACCGGCTCTGGTAAGTATCCTGTTCTCTCCGCTTTGCGGTGCGACATCTGCAACTGTTCCCAGCGCAACAAGGTCTAGATGTTTATCAACTATATTTTCATTCGGCCCCATTAAAGCCCTGGCTAACTTATATGCTATCCCGACTCCTGCAAGATGTTTATACGGATAAGTGCAATCCTCCTGGTGGGCGTCTACTATCGCATACGCTTTGGGGAGCTCCTCGCCTTTTTTAATTTCATGGTGGTCGGTTATAATAACATCTATACCGTAGTCGTTTGCACATTTAACTTCTTCTACTGAATTGATCCCGCAATCGACTGTTACGATAAGCTTTACTCCGTCTTCTCTTGCTTTGGCCACGGCGCGAATATTCATCCCGTACCCTTCTTCCAGACGATTGGGTATAAATGTTTCGTAATTGGCTCCAAGCTCTTCAAAAATATAAGAAAGGATTGCGGTTGATGTAACTCCATCAACATCATAATCTCCATAAATCAGTATTTTTTCTTTCTGGTCTATGGCTTTCCTGATCCTCGTTACCGCCTTTTCCATATCCTTAAAAAGAAACGGGTCATGACAGGATGAAAGCCCTCCAAAAAGAAAGTCCTGGGCCTGCTCAGGAGTCTTTATTCCCCTGTTTACCAGGATCTGTCCCAGTAATGGAGAAACCCCTAAAGCTTCAGAAAGAACTTTCTGTAGGCGTGGATTAGCTTCTGATATTTTCCAGATTTTATTCATGTGACTTGTGACTTATGACTTCTGACTTATGACTAAAGTGGTTCAACATGCACTGTGACTTGTCTTACATAAGGCATGGAATGATGTATATTTTTTTCGACCAGGTTTGTTATGTCATGTCCTTCTTTAACCTTTTTCTCTCCGTCAACCCCTATAATGATTTCCAGAAAAAGCTCGATTCCGGACTTTCTGACCATGATCCTCTTAACTTTCTTAACCCCTTCTGTCTTAAGGACTATTTCCTCTATCTCCCTCTTAAGCTGTTCCGGCGGAGCCGCATCCATAAGCTCGTCATAAGCAGTATGAAAGACGTCGGCACCTACTTTGATGATAAATCCTGCCACAACTATACCTGCAAGAGGATCCATAAATGTCCAACCCAGTTTGGCGCCGCTGATGCCTATAACAGCCGCAATAGACGATAACGCATCGCTTCGGTGGTGATACGCGTCTGCTTTTAGAGATGAACTGTTTATTTCTTTGCTGGCCTTAATGACTATTCTGTAGGTTATCTCTTTGATAATTATTGAAATGACTGCGGCCAAAAGCGCTATATTCCCGGGCGTCTGAAAACTTTTATCGACAAGAATATGGGCTGAATCAAAAACCAGCTTAATTCCCACTAATATGAGTATTAACGATACTATCTTTGCGGCGATAGATTCGGCCCTGCCATGCCCGAAAGGGTGATGTTTATCCGCAGGTTTTTTTGCGATCTTAAAGCCTACGAGCACGGCTATGCTTGTAACCGCGTCGCTTGCCGTGTGGAATGCATCCGCTATAACAGCCTGAGACCTTCCAACGATACCGGCAAAAAGCTTGAAGGCAAATAACAGTATGTTGCTGATGATTCCCAGCCAGGCGCTTCTCTGCCCTATCTCATAACTGTGTTTGCGTGAATTTTTCATGAAAAATCTATCTTTTTGCGATTCTTTTTGACGGCCAATCAATAAGCAGCGGGCTAGCTATAAATATTGATGAATATGTACCGACTACAACACCAACAAAAAGAACAAAAGCAAAATCGTTTATAACCTTACCGCCAAAAATAAAGAGCGCAATAACTACAAGTAAAGTCGTTAGAGACGTTAAAACCGTACGTGATAGCGTCTGGTTGATACTTGTATTTATAATCTCTTCCTGGGTAGACTTACGCATAAATTTACGGTCTTCCCGTATTCTATCAAACAAAACTATCGTGTCATTAATAGAATAACCGACTACGGTTAAAAGCGCCGCGATTACAGGAAGTGATATTTCCCTGCCGGTAAAAGCTATAAGGCCCACGGCCACCAGAACGTCATGTATAAGTGCTACTATGGCGGTAATAGCGAACCTGAACTCAAAACGGAAAGATATATAAATACAAATACCTATCATGGCGAATATAAGCGCCTTAATAGCGGCCTTCCTAAGGTCGGCTCCTACTGCCGG
>JAQBAV010000137.1:0-6631 GCA_032126595.1 Candidatus Omnitrophota bacterium
GGAAAGAATTCAGTTATATACGACCAGGCTGAAAACAGAATGCATGTAGCCAAGGCAGTGCTATTAAGGGCTTTAAGTAAAATATAAAAATGCATTCTGGATCCTCGAGCGAAATAAAATGAAAATCGCGAGAGAAAACAGAATGCATGTAGCGAAGGCGGTTCTTTTAAGAGCTCTAAGTAAGATATAAGTCAAAGGTCACAGGTCATAAGCAGTCATGTGGCCCAAGGGATAAGATATTAGATGATGAGATTGCTTCCCCCGACAAGTCGGGTTCGCAATGACCATAACTCTCGTCATTGCGAGGATCTCGAGCAAAGCGAGAAGGACGAAGCAATCTCTTACAGCTTACAACTGGTGACAACTTATGACATGTGACTTATGACATATGACTTTGTGACATTGCGACTTATAAAAAGGAGATAAGATGGCTAAGAAAAAGATAGTTTTAGCGTATTCAGGCGGACTTGATACCTCTGTTGCTATAAAGTGGTTTATGGATAAAGGGTATGAAGTCGTGTGTTATATGTCTGATGTAGGGCAAGGCGAAGACAATAAGTCCGCACAGACCAGAGCGCTCAAGATAGGCGCTACAAAATGTATTGTAGGAGATGTGCGTAAAGAATTTTTAACTGACTATGCTTTCCAGGCATTAAAAGCAGGGGCGCTTTATCAGGGCAAGTATAATCTTGCGACAGCGCTTTCAAGGCCATTAATTGCGAGCGATATGATAAGGGTTGCTAACAAGGAAAAAGCTAACGCGGTTGCCCATGGTTGTACAGGCAAGGGCAATGACCAGGTTAGGTTTGAAGTTACATTTAGCCTAAAAGCGCCAAAACTTAAAATATATGCACCTGTACGCGAATGGGAGCTTAAGACTCGCGAAGATGAAATAGATTACGCCAAGAAACACAAGATACCTATAGAGCAGTCCAAGAAAAAACTCTATAGTATCGATAAGAATCTATGGGGTATAAGCATTGAGGGGGGAGATCTGGAGAATCCGTGGAATGAGCCAAAGACGGATACTTATATAACTATTGCTCCTCCGGAAAAGACGCCGAATAAAGCCGAATATGTAACTATCAGTTTTAAAAAAGGTATCCCCGTTGCAGTTGACGGTAAAAAACACGAAGCAATAGAGCTTGTTGAAAAGCTTAATAAGCTCGCAGGTAAGCACGGTGTTGGCCGTGTAGATATGGTGGAAGACAGGCTTGTCGGAATAAAAAGCCGTGAGGTGTACGAAGCGCCTGCTTCAACCCTTCTTTATGCCGCACATGATGCACTTGAACAACTTGTTCTAGATAGGGAGATACGCCGCTATAAGAGGGGTGTATCTCAGGCGTATTCAGAACTTGTTTACTATGGCCTGTGGTTTACACCTCTTAAAGAAGCTCTTGACGCTTTTATAAACAAGAGTCAGGAAACAGTTACAGGAGAAGTTAAGCTTAAACTTTATAAAGGCACTGTTACAGTGGCAGGAAAAAAGAGTGAAAATTCGCGCTATAAGCTGGAACTTGCTACTTACAGCGAGGGCGATGTTTTTGACCAGTCGTTGGCAAAAGGTTTTATTGACCTTTGGGCATTGCCGTATAAAAAATAGGAGAATTAAAATGACTAAGTTATGGGGTGGAAGGTTTTCCAAGGATGAAATGGATCCAGAGGTGCTTAAATTTACCTCAAGCCTTAGCGTGGACAAGATACTTGCTCAGTATGATTGCCTTGCTACAAAGGTTCATGTCCAGATGCTTGAGAAGTGTAAGTACATTACCAATGATGAGAAAGATGCTTTGGTGAATGCGTTGGACCAACTTCTTGAAAAAATAGAGAATGGAACTTTCAACGCTGAAGGACACGAAGATATACATTCAGCCGTGCAGGCATTTGTGACAGGGAAGGCTCCAGAGGCATCAAAAAAGATGCATACAGGTAGGTCCAGGAACGAACAGGTAGTTAACGATGTAAGGCTCTACACAAAGGATTCCATAGCCTTCCTGGTCCAGCTTATTGAGAATCTCCAGAAAGAGTTTGTAAATTTAGCCGAGAATAATCTGGAAGTTATCATACCCGGATATACGCATCTCAATAGGGCGCAACCGATTCTTTTTTCGCATCTGGTTCTTTCTTATGTAGAGGGCCTGGAACGTGATAAGGGAAGGCTTTTAGATGCGCTTAAGAGGGTTTCAGTGTGTGTAATGGGTTCAGGGGCGCTTGCCGGCTCGGCATTGGACCTGGATAGGAAGTTTGTTGCGGATAAATTAAAATTTGAAAAACTTTCCGCTAATAGCATTGATGCAGTTAGTGACAGGGACTTTATTGTTGAATTTGTCAGTGCATTAAGTTTGATTGCCGTACATCTTTCAAGGATAAGCGAAGACTTTATACTTTATTCTACAAGCGAATTCGCATTCCTTGATATGGGTGAGGATTATTGCACGGGAAGTTCTCTAATGCCCCAGAAAAAGAATCCGGACGTATTAGAGTTGGTAAGGGGTAAGACCGCGCACGTCATTGGTTCGGTAAACTCTTTGCTCGTCCTGTTAAAGGGCTTACCGCATTCGTATAACAGGGACTTACAGGAAGATAAGAAGCACCTGTTTGAGTCAGTTGAGCTTATAGTAAGCGAACTCAAGATAATGGCGGGCCTTGTAAAAACAATAGAGCTTAATAAGGTAAATGCAGCCAAAGCCTTAGAAGGTGATTTTATTTATGCAACTGATATAGCTGAATATCTTGTACGTAAGGATGTGCCATTCAAGGATGCCCATGATATAGTCGGTAATATCATAAAAATGTGCATGGAAAAGAATATGATGATATCTGATATACCTTTTTCTGAGCTTCGAGCTTTTTCAGAAAGCTTAGAGGAAGATATATATGAATATTTGAATCCGGAAAAGTCTATTAAAATGAAAAAAACTTCAGGAAGCACTAATCCGGAATTTGTAGCTAAAGAAATAGCGAAGTGGCAGAAAGCACTAAAGAGGTAGATGGTTCATGATTCTTAGCTTCCTCGGGAAGCGGGAATCACATGGAAACAAGATTATTTTTACCGGATCCCCGCTTAAGGCATGCGGGGATGACGATTTTGAATTTTCTTGGTGACCTGGTGACTTGGCAACCGTTGACAACTTTTGACTTTACGACTTTTAAAAGGGGATAAATATGCATAAAATATTAATGGTTGAAGATGAAAAAATGGTGGCTGATGTACTAAAGAATTTTTTAGAACATAGAGGCTATGAGGTGGTAGTTGCAAATACTCTTCAGGGAGGAATGGACGCATTCAACAGTGAATTTGATGTTGTTCTCTTGGATATACAGCTTGGCCCGGAGGTGAGTTTTCCTCTTCTAAAAAAGATAAAAGAAGAAAGGCCTAATACGCTGGTTCTTATGTGTAGTGGATATGACAGCGAGGAATACATAAGGAAAGCAAAAAACCTGGGCGCAGACGGTTTTATACCTAAACCTTTCAGGTTAGAGTTCTTAGATGACTTTCTCCTTCCTAAATTGGACTATATTCAGAGGAAGAAAGACCGCCAGGCAAACGGCGAAGAAGTAAGTGAATAGAAAAAAAGACCCATTTATCTTCCAAACCGGGTTTGCGATAAGCGCAAACCCGGTTTGTTTTACATTGACCGAAAAGTTCTTGACTTGTACTGAAAAATGTCAGATAATGGGCTGTCTTAAGACACTGGATGTATTAAGACAGAACAATGGCGTTCTTCTCAATCAGGGAGAGGAGCGCCATTTTTATTTTTACGGAGGATAATATGCACAGAATAGTCAGAAAAGAGCAATTAAACCCGGAGATATGTCTTTTAGAGTTTGAGGCGAAAGACCTTGCCCTGGCTGCAAATCCCGGCCAATTTGTAATAATACGCATTGATGAGGTTGGGGAAAGATTTCCTCTTACCATATATGATTTTGACCGCAAAAAAGGAACAGTAACGATAGTTTGTCAGGCTATCGGCGCAAGTACAAAGAAGCTTTGCTCACTCAAAAAAGGGGAAGCAATACTTGATGTTGCCGGCCCCCTCGGCCATGCCACCAACACCAAAAATATAGGAAAAGTCATATGTATAGGAGGCGGAGTCGGCACCGCCGAAGCATACCCGATAGCTAAGGCCATGCAAAAAGACGGGAATGACGTTACTGTTATAATCGGTTCCAGAACAAAAGATCTTATACTTTGCGAGAAAGAGATGAGCGAGTTTTGCGATAAGGTTTATATAACTACTGATGACGGTTCCAGCGGGCAAAAAGGCTTCGTTACGGATGTCCTAAAAGAACTTTTAGAAAAAGATTCTTACGATCTGGTTTTTGCGATCGGCCCGGTAATCATGATGAAAATGGTTGCTGAAATGACGCGACCCAAAGGCGTTAAAACACTCGTTTCTCTAAACGCTATTATGATCGATGGAACAGGAATGTGCGGAGGTTGCAGGGTTCAGCATGACGGAAAGCAAAAATTTACCTGTGTTGATGGTCCTGAATTCGATGGACATCTTGTAAATTTCGAGGATCTTATGCATCGCCAGGCAAGATACAAAGATAAAGAGAAGACGGCCATAGACCACTATGGGCATGAGTGTAAGATCGGACTGAAGGGGGAGAAATAAAATGAGAGAGCAGGACCCTAAAGAAAGAGTAAAGAATTTTGACGAAGTTCCTTATGGCTATTCTCTGGAAGAGGCGGTAGCCGAGGCGTCAAGATGCCTGCAATGTAAAACCGCTCCCTGTGTTGGGGGATGTCCGGCCGAAATCGACATACCCGGGTTCATTTTAGCTATAAAAGAAAAGAGACTCAGGGATTCTATTTCTATCCTAAAAAATACAAACAACCTACCGGCAATGTGCGGAAGAGTTTGTCCGCAAGAAGACCAGTGTGAAAAGGTTTGTGTGCTTCTAAAAGCCGGTAAACCAATTAATATAGGAAGCCTTGAAAGATTTGCCGCTGACTGGGGAATGGAAAACCCTGCCACGGATAAAGAGGAAAAAATTGCAAAGAAAAAGGGCGCGGAAAAAGTTGCCGTTATAGGCGCCGGACCGGCGGGTCTTGTATGCGCGGCAGACCTTACAAAAAAAGGCTATGATGTAACCATATTTGAGGCTCTTCACAAGCCGGGCGGGGTTCTAACTTACGGAATCCCGGAATTCCGGCTTCCTAAAGATATAGTCATGAAGGAGGTCGAGGGAATAAAGAAACTCGGAGTAGACCTTAAACTTAACTATGTAATCGGCAAGATAAAAACTATCGATGACTTACGAAAAGACGGGTTTAAGGCATTTTTTATCGCGACCGGTGCCGGACTTCCTACTTTTATGGGAATACCCGGAGAAAGTCTAAACGGTGTATATTCTGCCAACGAGTTTTTAACAAGAACAAATTTAATGAAGGCCTATAAGTTTCCAGAATACGATACACCTATCAATGTTGGAAAAAAAGTTGCCGTTATAGGCGCTGGTAACGTGGCTATGGATTCTGCCAGATGCGCATTAAGGCTTGGCGCGGAAAAAGTTTATATCGTTTATAGGCGCACGGAAGCTGAAATGCCGGCAAGGATAGATGAAATACACCACGCGCAAGAAGAGGGGATAGTGTTTCACCTGCTTACAAGTCCTATTGAAATCGTAGGAGACGAAGAGGGAAATGTTAAAAAGCTCATTTGTTTAAAGAATGAACTGGGCGAGCCTGATTCAAGCGGAAGAAGGCGTCCCGTAGAAATAAAGGGTTCAGAGTTTGAGATGGATATGGATACTGTTATTATTGCTATAGGCAACGGTGCCAACCCGATCCTCCTCGACACGATCAAGGGTTTAAAGCGCAATAAATGGGGCAATATTGAAGCAGATGAAGCTACCGGTCAGACAAGTATTAGCGACATATTTGCCGGAGGAGATATTGTTACCGGATCGGCTACAGTTATAGCTGCAATGGGGGCAGGAAAGCATGCAGCCAGATCTATTAGTAAGTATTTAGAAGGATAAGCTTAGGATTACAAAGTAGGAAATAGTAAAAGGAGGGAAAAATGAGTTATGTAAAGAAAGTGTTCGAGATCGTAGAAAAAAGAAATCAGGGTGAACCGGAATTTCTTCAGGCAGTTAAGGAAGTTCTTGATTCGCTGGAACCTGTAATGAAAAAACATAAAAAATATGAAGACGCACGTATCCTGGAGCGTATTGTTGAGCCGGAGCGTCAGATCATGTTTCGTGTTCCTTGGTTAGCCGATAATGGTGATGTTCAGGTTAATCGTGGTTTTCGTTTTGAGTTTAACAGCGCTCTTGGTCCTTATAAAGGCGGTCTGAGATTCCACCCGACAGTAAACCAGAGCATTTTAAAGTTCCTTGGATTTGAGCAGGTTTTTAAGAACGCTCTTACAACGCTTCCCATGGGCGGAGGAAAGGGCGGATCTGATTTTGATCCAAAAGGAAAGTCAGACAACGAAGTTATGAGATTCTGTCAGTCTTTCATGACAGAGCTTCAGCGCCACATTGGAGCTGACACAGACGTACCTGCAGGCGACATCGGTGTAGGCGGTCGTGAGATCGGCTTTATGTTCGGACAGTACAAAAGACTTCGCAATGAGTTTACAGGTGTTCTTACAGGTAAGGGGATCAACTGGGGAGG
>JAQBAV010000138.1:0-3363 GCA_032126595.1 Candidatus Omnitrophota bacterium
CAACTATATATGACTTATGACCTGTGACTTGTGATTTATTAAAGGAGGAATAATGTTTAAAAATAGAATAGCAGCAGTTCTTTTATTAACATTTATGGTCCTTGGTCTATTGTCGTGCGGCCACGAGCAGCCTGCAGGCGCCACGCAAAAGGGAAGTTCTTCGGCTCTTGAAAAAGCGCCGGACTTTACGCTTAAAGACCTTGATGGCAATCCTTTCAGCCTGAAAGATACGGCAGGCAAGGTTGTTATACTAGACTTTTTTGCGACATGGTGCCCTCCGTGCCAGGCAGAGATACCGCATTTTCAGGCCATGTACGAAGCTTTTAAGGATGATGGGCTTGTGATAGTCGGGGTTTCCCTTGATCAGGCAGAACCAAAAGCGATAAAAAGCTTTGCCGCTAAATATGGAGTCACTTATCCAATGATAATGGGAGACCAAGAAGTAATAGCCAGCTATGGAGGCATAAGATCTATACCTACAACCTTTATTCTAGACAGAAAAGGAAGAATAGTTAGTAAGGCCATAGGTTTCCGGCCGAAAGAATTTTTTGAAGAGGAAATTAAGAAACTTCTATAGAAAGGGATTAGATGAAACGTATTTTTAATTGGCAAGTAAACCTAAGCATAACTCTAATAGCTTTATCAGCTGCGCTTTATTATCTTCATTATTTTGCGTTTCATGATAGTCATCACATCTTTATTTATTTAATAGGAGATATTGCGTTTGTACCAATAGAAGTTCTTTTAGTTACTGTTATTATCCACAGAGTCTTAAGCGTCAGAGAGAAAAGGGCAATGCTTGAAAAGCTAAACATGGTCATAGGTGCTTTTTTCAGCGAAACCGGATCCAAGCTTCTCGGGGATTTTACAGAATTTGACGCCAATATTGACGACGTCAGAGAAAAACTCGCCGTAGATAATAGCTGGTCCAGCGAACGTTTTGACGAAATAAGAAAGCTACTGAAAAACGAGGAATATTTTATAGATATCAGGAAGGGGAACCTTCAGGGCCTAAGAGATTTTCTGACTACACAGAAAACTTTTCTATTAAGTCTCTTGGCAAATCCAAACCTTTTGGAACACGACTCGTTTACAGATCTATTGTGGGCAGTATTCCATTTGATGGAAGAGCTTATACATAGGGAAGATGTAACAACCCTGCCCGACTCTGATCTTGACCACATAAAGGGGGGATATCCGTCGAGCATATGTGGCTCTGGTCTCAGAGTGGCTTGACTACATGAAACACCTAAAAGAGCGCTACCCGTATCTATTCTCATTAGCCATGAGGACCAACCCCTTCGGCGTGAACCAATCCGCCGTGGTTATATAAAAGACTTTCGTCCGATAAGTTGTGATAAGAGGGAAAAGAGGCGTATTTTTTCCTTGTATTGTACTTGAAACTTGGTAAAATAGGGCCTGCAAGCATTTATGTAAGTAGGTATTAATATTAACGAGATGGAGGATGACAATGGTAAAGTATAAAGATCTGGGTCTAGTGAATACAAAAGAGATGTTTAAAAAGGCAAAGGAAGGCGGGTATGCAGTCCCAGCCTATAATTTTAACAACCTGGAGCAAATACAAGCCATCGTAACAGCTTGCGTTGAAACGCAATCTCCTGTTATTTTGCAGGTATCAAGCGGGGCAAGAAAATACGCGAACCAGACCATGCTAAGATATATGGGCCAGGGTGCGGTCGAGATGATGAAAGAAATGGCTAAGGCAAAAGGGCTTAAAGAAATCCAGATAGCGCTTCACTTGGATCATGGTGATACATTCGAACTTTGTAAGAACTGTATTGATATGGGGTTTTCTTCAGTTATGATAGATGGATCTCATCACTCTTATGATGATAACGTTGCTCTTACTAAGAAAGTTGTAGAGTATGCACACCAGTTTGATGTAACTGTAGAAGGGGAGCTTGGGGTTTTAGCCGGCATTGAAGACGATGTTGCCGCGGCGGAGTCCACTTACACCCAGCCCGAAGAAGTTATAGACTTTGTTGAAAAGACCGGATGTGATTCTTTGGCGATATCAATAGGGACTTCCCATGGAGCTAATAAATTTACTCCGAAGCAGTGCACGAAAAACGCAGAAGGCGTACTTGTTCCTCCTCCCTTAAAATTTGATATCTTGGCGGAGATCGAAAAGAAGCTGCCGGGGTATCCAATAGTTCTTCATGGTTCTTCAAGCGTTCCTCAGGAAGCGGTTGAAATAATCAATAAAAATGGCGGCGCACTTAAAGATACGATAGGTATCCCGGAAGAGCAACTTAGACAAGCTGCAAAATCAGCTGTATGTAAGGTCAATATTGATTCAGATGGAAGACTTTGGATGACAGCTGCGATAAGAAAGCACTTCAATGACAAACCTGCTGACTTTGACCCAAGACAGTATCTTGGACCTGCCAGAGAGGCGCTTATCAGCATGTATAAACATAAAAATGAAAACGTTCTTGGCAGCGCCGGGAAAGCGTAAATTCAGCGAATACTGAAAAGTAAATAATTTGTAGCCGGAGAGCCCCTCCGGCTACATTGTTTATGGGGTAGGATCGAGTTCGCAGTTGGTAGTTCGTGGTTCGAAGAAGGTAAGCTATAGGCTTTAAGTTATAAGTTCTTGAAATAGCAAATAACAAAATTTAAATGAAAAAGATGTTGGATAATGAGATTGCTTCCCCCGACAAGTCGGGGTTCGCAATGACATAGAGAGGGCGGTAATAACCGCGACTTCCGTCATTGCGAGGAACGCAGCGACCCTTCCGTCATTGCGAGGAGCGAAGTGACCCTTCCGTCATTGCGAGGAGCGAAGTGACCCTTCCGTCATTGCGAGGAGCGAAACGACCCTTTCGTCATTGCGAGGAGCGAAGTGACCCTTCCGTCATTGCGAGGAGCGAAGCGACCCTTCCGTCATTGCGAGGAACGCAGTGACGAAGCAATCTCTTACAGCTTAAAGCTTACAGCTTATAGCTGATTTTTGGTGACCCGGTGACTTAAATTAGCGGATAGCGTTTAGCGTGCAGCGTTTAGTATAAAATCTATTTATTCCTATCCGCTATACGCTCTATGCTGAACGCTAAGGTCTTGGTGACAACTCTTGATCTATGACTCACGACTTATATTTATCCGGCAGGCCTTTGTAGTAGTCTGACTCTTCTAATTTCCCGTGCTTTTTAGCACCAAGAGCAAATACTTCACATTTCTTTTTTAGCTCGCTTAACGTAAGACCATAGTTTGTTTTTGAAAGGCATCCCACCGAAAGCATTTTTTCAAGCGCCCTTATCCTGAATCTGTCTAAGCCCCATATACTTGATGAAAGCTGGTCAGGGTGGCCACCGTCTTTTTCTGTAAGGTATTCGGGGATAA
>JAQBAV010000139.1:0-13146 GCA_032126595.1 Candidatus Omnitrophota bacterium
AAAGCCCGACATTAAATGCATTGCGATAGAATATTCTCGCAAAACTCTTTGCTAAGACAGCTTTTAGTCCGCTTGCCTTGAGGGCAACCGGGGCCTGCTCTCGGCTTGAACCGCATCCAAAATTCTCACCAGCAACAAGAAAGTCGCCTTCCTTAATTTTCTTGCTAAAACCTTCTTCCAGGTCCTCAAAAATATATTTTGCCAGCTCTTTAGGATCCTGAATCTTAAATTTATATCTTCCAGAAATAACATAATCCGTGTTTATATCGTTATTTTGCTTTAATCTATGTGAAAAACCAGCCATTATGCTAACCTCCTTTTATATTCTCTTGGATCTGCCACTACACCTGCGATTGCTGTCGCTGCAGCTGTTGCAGGACTCGACAAATATATCTCTCCGTTAGGGTTGCCCATACGCCCCTTAAAGTTCCTGTTTGCAGTCGAAAGAGCTTTTTCGCCATCAGCCAGAACCCCTTGATGAGTTCCGACACAAGGCCCGCAGCCAGGGTTATTGACAATTGCCCCGGCCTCGATAAATATTTTAATATAGCCTTTCTTTACTGCATCAAGGAATATTTTAGGTGAAGCCGGAGTTATGATAAGCTTCATACCCACGGCAACTTTATTGCCCTTAAGTATCTTTGCCGCGATCTCAAGGTCTTCTAATCTTCCATTAGTGCAAGTTCCTATAAAGACTTGATCCATCTCAAGGCCTTCAAGATCCTCAATGTCACATACATTATCAACAGTATGCGGCTTAGCTATCTTAGGCGAAAGCTTTGAAACATCATATGTTCGTGTTTCAATATATCTTGCATCCGGATCAGCTTCTACCGGGTGTGGTTCTCTTATAGCATGCTTTTTAATCCAATCAAGGGTTTTTCTGTCTGCCTGCATAAGACCGCATTTTGCACCCATTTCAACTGCCATATTTGATATGGTGAATCTTGCGTCAATACTCATATCTTTTATGGCCTTTCCATAAAACTCAACAGATTTGTAAGTAGCGCCTGCTGAGCCTATGTCGCGGATTATCTCAAGCACAACGTCCTTAGAATAAACGCCCTTGGGCAAATCCCCCTCAAGTACAACTTTTATGGTTTCGGGAACTCTAAACCAGCTCTTGCCGCTTGCTAAGGCTATGGCAAGATCTGTGCTCCCAACACCAGTTGAAAGAACGTTTATCGCACCATACGTACATGTGTGAGAATCTGCCCCTATCACTAGATCTCCGCAAGTAACGTTGCCGAGTTCCGGAATGATCTGATGGCAAACGCCTTCCCCGATATCGTGCATCCTAAGACCGTATTCCTTGGCAAAAGTTCTCATTTTTTTATGTATTGTTGACACTCCTATGTTGGGACTTGGAGCAGAGTGGTCTATGACCATGCAAAATCTGTCACGGTCGAACACTTTATCCACTTCCAGCCTCCTAAAACTATCAATGATAAGTGCGCTTGTACCGTCCTGTCCAAAACAGTAATCAATTTTTCCGATAACAATGTCGCCAGCTTTGGACCTCTTGCCGGAATGTTCAGATAATATTTTTTCAGCAATTGTTTGTCTCATTATACCTTCCTCTTGTTCCTCGCAATTTTTAAAGCTTACGGCTTACATCTTGTTAACCCATTTTTTGATTCTCTCTGCACCCTTTTTTAGGGTATCCATATCTGTCGCAAAGCTTATGCGAATATATCCGTCGGCGCCAAAGGGTTTTCCGGGAATAACCGCAGTTTTTTCTTCTTCAAGAAGCTTATTCGCGAATGTTACCGAATCAAGCCCCGTCTTTGATATATCGCAAAAGAGATAAAAAGCCCCTAATGGCTTAAGCGGTACTATTCTTTCTTCGCCCTCAAATTCTTTTAAGAGGAGATCTCTTCTTTCCTGAAACATTTTACTGTTTTTCACCAGCTCTTTATTTAAATCCGCCTTAAGGGCTGTCTCTGCGGCAACCTGACTTATAGAGCATGGATTTGAGGTTGAGTGACTCTGAAGTGTAGAAACTTTTTTCACTATTTCCTCACTTGCAGCAATATATCCTATTCTCCACCCAGTCATTGAATAACTTTTCGAAACCCCGTTAACAATAACCGTATTTTCTTTTGCTTCTGGTGAAACCGAAGCAATCGAAATATGCTCCTTTCCATCAAACAATATCTTTTCATAGATCTCATCGCTAACCATAAGGATATTATTCTTAACACATATCTCTGCAATTTTTTCAAGATCCCGCTTATCATAAACAACGCCTGCAGGGTTTGAGGGACTATTTAAAATAATGACTTTAGTTTTAGGTGTAATCTTACTGCTTATCTCTTCCGGAGTAACTTTAAAGTTATTTTCTTTCTTAGTCTGAACAATCACAGGTTTGCCGCCGGCAAGCTTAACCATCTCAGGGTAACTCAGCCAAAAAGGTGCTATTATCAATACCTCATCGCCGGGAGTACATACTACCTGAAAAAGATTGTAAAGAGAATGTTTAGCCCCACAAGATACTACAATATTAGCTGGCTTATACTCTAACCCATTGTCATTTTTTAGCTTATTGCAGATAGCTTCCTTTAAGGAAACAGTACCCGCGGCTGGAGTATATTTGGTAAAACCAGCTTGTATTGCTTTAATAGCGGATTCTTTTATAACTTCGGGAGTATCAAAATCGGGTTCTCCTGCTGCAAGAATAATTACATCCTTACCTTCTTTAAGCATAGCTTTAGCTTTAGAAGTTATGGCGAGTGTTACGGATGGTTCAACCATCATTATTTTTTCTGAAAAATTCACAATATGCATCCTTTCTTGTAAATTAATATTAACATATTAATATTATATAAAGAGCCCGCACAAAATTAACAGATTAAAATATCACAATATTGGGAATATTACAAGAGGTAAAATTAAGACTGGAAAGCAAGAATTTACGTAAACCGTTTCTATTCAATGACTTTTATCTGTGCGGGGTGACTTATAATTATCTCACTTGTACCATTATAATCACGAATTTTGCCGACAATTTCCACATATTTTCCCTTATAATCCCTTGCGGGGATTATGCCATCTTTTTCAAAAAAAACAAGGTTTCCGGCGAATATAATTGCGGTAAAATCCGTACCCGATCTGCCAAAACCAAGAAAAACTGCATCTTTTGATCTATGAGTATCCAATACCTGTCCCTGAACAACGCAAACATTGTTAATGTAGTTTGGAGTTTCATTGGATGACAGAGTTATACAAGTATTCCACAAGCCCTCCCTACTAGCCCTTGCTTCATTTCGCGCTAAAACTAATCTTTCTTCATACTTCCTGTTTTTAGGGAAAAGGTATATAGTCCCAAAACCTGCCTTCAAAATCTCTTCATTGACCATTTTTTTGCCGACAAATACATAAGCAAGCCACCTGCCGTATTTGTCTTCTTTATCGCCCTCAAATTCAAGCCTTACATTTTTCCTGGAGACCAAAGACTCGTTATAATTTTTTGCTTCTATAGCATAAGGCTCTGGCGCAAGTTGCCATTTTCCTGCTACCTTTTTCCGGGTCTCAGGTGTATCTATACCGATATATCGAACTATCTTACCGTTAGATAGTTCGATAGTATCGCCATCTAAAACCTTGCTAACCCTGTACTCGCCGGATGAAGCTCCAATACTAGCTCCGCATCCAGCCGAAACTATAGTTAATGCTAACGCCAGACTTATCAATATTCTTTTAATCATGACTCTCCAATATTTTTTAAGGATAAAACTCTTTTACAGATGGACAGATCTTACTTAATTTGCATTCAGGGCATTTTGGTCTGCGCGCGTCACAAACAGCCCTTCCATGCTCAATCAATAAATTTGAAATTATACCCCACGTATTTTTATTAAAAAGTTTCATTAGATCCTGCTCTATTTTTACTGGATCGGTATTTTTAGACAGGTCCAGCCTTCCGCTTAACCTTTTTACATGCGTATCGACCGCTATCCCTAAATTTTTACCATATCCATGGAAAAGCACTATATTAGCGGTTTTCCGAGCAACGCCTGGAAGTGAAATCAGTTCTTCCATTGCCTCAGGCACTCTACTTTTGTAAGTATCTTGGATCTTTTTGGCGGCGGCTAAAATATTCTTGGCTTTATTTTTATAGAACCCGGTTGACCTGATCTCCTGCTCAAAAACTGAAGGCTTTGCGCCGGCATAATCTTCTACATTTTTATATTTTTTAAAAAGAGTTTTTGTCACTATGTTCACCCTTTTATCCGTGCATTGCGCAGAGAGAATTGTGGCGACAAGAAGCTCGAGCGGGTCAGTGTGTCTAAGTGATGTTGTGGCCCCGGGATATTCTTTTTTTAGAATATTAAAAATCTTATTTGCTCTTTCTTTAGTCATGATTGGAATGATTTTCTCACCTTAAAAGAGTTATGTCAAGATGCAAACAAAAAAACCCGCAGATTTTCTTCTGCGGGTTTTTAATATTTCTAACATTCTGCACACCTCAAAGCCTTGCAAAACAAGCACTTCAGGGCTGCTCTAACACTCTATTTATCCTATGCTTTTTCTACGGAATCTCTTGAAGAGGCCTTTATCGCCTAACTTTTTCTGTTCCTTTTTGGCCTTTTCTCTTTTAATGTCTTCAACGGTGCGCTCTTCCTGGTCTTCAAGTTTTACTTTCGGCGCTGCGTGTTCTTTCCCGGTCTTCTTTTTATCCTCGCCTGAGGCCTCTTCGGATTTTTTAGATTTTTTCTTTTCTTTTAGCTTAGCATTTTTCTCCTTAGTAATGCCAAGAAGATCATCATCAGAAATGGTTCTTTTTGTGAGTTCTATGATCGCCATTTCAGCCCCATCGCCTTTTCTGTTTCCAAGTGTCATAATGCGTGTGTAACCACCCGGAATATCCTTAAACAAGGGCCCTAGATCCGTGAAAAGAATCCTTACGACTGTTTCATCGCAAAGCTTCCTAAAAACCTGTCTTCTAGCTGCCACAGAATCAGGGTTCTTCTTTGCAATAGTTATCAAGGGTTCTGCAAAACTTCTTAAAGCCTTGGCTTTGGCCTGAGTCGTCTCTATCCTTTGATATGTAAAGAGATCATTAGCCATAGCCTTAAGTGTGGCCTTGCGCCAGCTTGTTCTCCTATTAAGTTTTCCTTTTTTCTTTTGATGCCTCATTTATATCCCTTCCTTATTCTTCCTCGATGTCCATCCCTAGGTGCAAACCCATAGTTTCCAGGATAGCATTGATCTCATTTAATGATTTTTTACCGAAATTTTTATATTTAAGCATTTCTGTTTCTTTTCTGGACACCAGGTCGCCAATTGTCCTGATATTCGCCTCTACTAGACAATTTGAACTTCTGACTGAAAGCTCAAGTTCCGATATTGGCTTATCCATCTTTTTCTTAAGACCTTCTTTTTCCTTTGACTCTTCTTCCTCTTCCTCCACCTCTTCAGGAAGCTTTCCTATAGTCATAAATACATCAAGATGCCTCTGAAGAATATTTGAGGCATATAGGAGAGTTTCTTTCGGTTCCATACTTCCATTAGTGTGTATCTCAAGAACTAGCTTATCGTAATCAGTGATATGTCCGACTCTTGTATTCTCAACATCGATATTCACCTTCTGTACCGGTGAAAATAAAGAGTCTACTGGTATATGTCCTAAAGCCTCATCTCCGGTTTTATTTCTGTCTGCCGGGACATATCCTCTGCCACGCTCAACCTGCATCTCTATTTCAAACTTCACATTGTCTGTAAGAGTTGCTATGTGGTGATCCGGGTTTACTATCTCAACAGTTTCGTCTGTCTTTATATCTTTAGCTTTAACTTCACCCTTTTTATCAATGCTTATGAACATCGGCTTTGGGCTTTTAAAGTAGCTCTTTAGAACAAGACTCTTTATATTCATAATGATCTGTGAAACGTCCTCAAGAACACCCGGAATGGCTCCAAATTCATGGCTTACGCCCTCTATTTTTACATGCGTTACTGCCGCTCCTTCTATCGAAGAAAGGAGTATCCTTCTTAAGGAATTACCGATGGTTATGCCATAACCTTTTTCAAAAGGCTCTGCCACAACCTTCCCATATGTCGGAGAATACGTTGCTTCATCAAAAAGTATCTTTTTGGGTAATTCGAAATTCTTAAGTTTCATTGTCATTCCTATATCCTCCTCTTTAAGTATATACAGTCAGCTTTATCAGCTTAGCTAGTTGTTACTTGGAATAAAGTTCTACGATAAGGTTTTCTTCGATTGCAAAACCTATATCTGCCTTTGTAGGCATTCTCAATATCTTAACAGCAAGTTTATTTGAATCTACTTCCATCCACTCGGGAACGCCTCTATCCTCAAGGACTTTAAAGTTATCTTTAATAGCCTTAAGCTGTTCGTCTTTTCCGGATAACTCAAGTTCATCTCCAACGCTAACCTGAAAAGATGGTATATCAACCTTTTTGCCGTTAATTTTTACAAATCTGTGTCTTACTGTCTGGCGCGCTTTAGCGCGAGAATCTGCAAAACATGCCCTGAAAACAACGTTGTCCAAGCGTCTCTCAAGCGACTCTAGAAGAACTTCTCCTGTAACACCCTTTGTTTTTTCCGCTCTCTCAAAATAGTTTCTGAACTGTTTTTCAAGCATGCCATATATTCTCTTTGCTTTCTGCTTCTCCCTCAGCTGCATAGCATAGTTTGACATCTTTGCCCTTCCTCTGCCGCCTTTTTTGCCGCCATGCTGTCCTGGTGCATACTCCCTTTTTGCAACAGCACATTTGTCTGTAGGGCACTTTGTACCCTTAAGAAAAAGTTTTTCTCCTTCTCTACGACAAAGCCTGCAAGAAGCATCTCTATATCTCGCCATGTTAGATTCTCCTTCTTTTCTTTGGCCTACAACCATTGTGTGGTGTGGGCGTAATATCGCGAACGTCTCTAACCATAAACCCTTCACTCCTTAGGCTTCTTAAAGCACTCTCTTTTCCCGGACCAGGTCCATTAAGGGTTACATTTAACTCATTTAAACCAAAAAGCTTTGCTTTTTTCGCTACTTCCTTGGCGGCTACGCTGGCTGCGAAAGGTGTAGATTTTCTAGACCCCTTAAACCCGCTTGTTCCAGCGCTTGACCAACAAAGAACCTCACCTCTTTGGTCAGTAACTGTAATTATGGTGTTATTGAATGTAGCATGTACATGAGCTACTCCACTCGACACCCTTTTTGCTATCTTTTTTCGCTTTTTAACTGTCTTTATTTTTTGCACGGTTACCTACTCCCTTTTATTATCTATAGTCTGTTAACCCTTCTGTACTGCGCTTACGGCAGACCTTTGGGCTTTATCTTTAAACGCCCCAACAGTTCTTTTTGGCCCCTTACGTGTTCTTGCATTGGTCTTTGTTTTTTGCCCTCGAACAGGTAAATTTTTCTTATGACGACTGCCTCTATACGAACCAATGCTCATCAGCCTCTTAATGTTACCGGTAACAAGCCTTCGAAGGTCACCTTCAACTTGATATTTGGCCTGAATGATCTTTGTGATGGCCGTGATTTCCTGGTCAGTAAGGTCTTTTGCCTTCGTCCCGGGAGCAATATTAGCTTCTTCTAGAATTTTCTTAGCAGTAGTATTGCCTATACCCTGTATATAGGTGAGGGCTATTTCTATTCTTTTTTCTGTTGGTATATCGATTCCTATAATTCTCGGCATTTCTCTTTACTCCTTGTTTAATCTATGCGTTCTAACTCTCTACGTTAGAGTTATCCCTGCCTCTGCTTGTGCTTGGGGTCTGTGCAGATAACTCTTACAACGCCTTTTCGTCTTACAATTTTACACTTGGAACACATTTTTCTTACGCTAGGTCTAACTTTCATAATTACTTCTCTCTCCTTATGATCCTGCCCCTGGAAAGGTCATACGGTGATAACTCTACCGTAACCTCATCACCCGGAACTATCCTTATAAAATACATCCGCATCTTACCGGATACATGAGTCAGTGCTACATGACCATTTTCAAGCTTCACGCGAAACATAGCGTTCGGCAAAACCTCTGTTACTTCACCGGTAACTACAATAGGTTCTTCTTTTGGGCTCATGTTAATATCTCCGCTTTTTTCTTTCCGACAATAATTGTATGCTCAAAATGAGCTGATAACTTTGAATCGCACGTAACGGCTGTCCATCCGTCATCTAAAACTTTAACTTTTCTTGTTCCTTCGTTTACCATGGGTTCAATCGCCAATAACAGGCCTTCTTTCAGCTTCAAGCCCTTCCCTTTTTCTCCCCAATTTGGGACTTCCGGCGGCTCGTGAAGTTCTGTTCCTATTCCATGGCCTACAAAGCTTCTAACTTCCTGGTAACCATGTTTCTCAATGTATACCTGTATGGCGTTAGACACGTCTGAAATCCGGTTACCTGCAACAGCCTTTTTAATTCCTTCTGTTAGGCTGTTCTTTGTAACTTCTATCAGCCTCTTCGCCTCTTCGCTAATTTTGCCAACTGCAAATGTCTTTGCACTATCAGCATAATAACCATTCTTTTTAACGCCTATATCCAGGCTTAATATATCGCCTTCAGCGAGAACCATTTTTTCTGAAGGAATGCCATGTACTACAACATCATTGATCGATGCGCAAGTAGTTGTCGGATATCCTTTATAACCTTTAAAAGCAGGTTCACCGCCCATCTCGAGGATAGTCTCCTCTGCGAGATTGTCAAGATAAGCAGTTGTTACGCCATCAGCGATCTCGGTCTCTATTCTGGCAAATACCTCTTTTAGTATATTGCCAGCTTCCCGGATTTTGCGGATTTCCGCTTCGTTAGTTAGAACTGTCATGGATTAACCCTTCTTTTTTAAAGAGGGCGTCTATTTCATCAAAGAGCTTGTCTGCGGAAGTATCGCCATCGACTTCTCTCAAGAGCCCCTTATCCTTATAATAGCTGATAAGGCCACTTGTTTTTTCTTCATAGACCTTAAGTCTATTTTTAACAGTCTCTGGCTTGTCATCATCTCGCTGGAATAACTCCACCCCGCACTTATCACATATATTTTCTTTAACCGGAGGCATGTTTGTCGCATGGTAATTCTTTCCACATTCCGAACATACACGTCTTCCGGATAATCTCTGTACAGCTACTTCATCTGACGTCTTAAAATAAAGAACCATATCCAGCTTTATGTTTTTACCCTTCATCGACGCGTCTAACGCTTCGCCTTGTACGGTAGTTCTCGGATAACCGTCGAGCATAAAACCATTCTCAGCATCATCCTTAGAAATTCTTTCTACAACAACTTGGTTAACTATATTATCGGGGACTAATTCGCCTGAATTCATACAACCTTCTATCTTCTTACCAAGCTCACTGCCCTCTTTAACCGCCTCACGAAGCATGTCTCCGGTTGAAATATGAAGAACACCGTACGCCTTGATAAGTAGCGCCGCTTGTGTACCTTTTCCTGCTCCCGGAGGGCCTAATAAAACTAAATTCATCCAAATTCTCCCGTTACCCTAATCTTCCCTTGACTCTTCCCTTTTTCATAAAACCTTCGTAATGCCTCATTATCATTTGTGACTCTACCTGTCTCATTGTATCAAGCATAACACCAACGATAATAAGTAAACCGGTTCCACCAAAGAAGCTGGCTACAAGGAAAGGTATTCCCATCTGGCCGCTTATAACTGACGGGAGAATCGCAATTACTGTTAAAAATATCGCGCCCGGAAGAGTGATTCTTGTCATAACAAAATCTAAATATTCAGCAGTCTGTTTGCCTGGCCTTATCCCCGGAACGAACCCTCCGAAACGCTTCATATTATTCGCCATATCTATCGGGTTAAAAGTAATTGCTGCGTAGAAATATGCGAAAAATAGTATCAAAAGTGAGTACGTCAAATAATACACGGGTCTACCCATCATAAGAGAGTTAGCTACTCCCTGCAATGCCCTATTCTGAACAAGACCGGCAATAGTCGCCGGGAACATGATAATTGACTGAGCAAAAATGATAGGTATAACACCGCTCTGGTTAACCCTTAAAGGTATATACGTGCTGTGTCCACCGTATATCCTTCTGCCTACAACTCTCTTTGCATACTGTATAGGTATTTTTCTCTGCCCTTGGGTGATCATAACAACAGCTACAATTACCGCCACAAACATGACGGCCAGAAGCACACCCTTAAAAGGATCTATCTGAACTTCCCCGGTTGTGCCAGGTGTCATTAGAGAGATAAGCTGAAAGACTGCTGAGGGCAACCTGGATATAATACCTGCTGTAATGATAAGTGAAATGCCGTTGCCAATGCCCTTTTCCTGGATCTGTTCACCCAACCACATGATAAATGCAGTTCCTGTAGTCAATGTGATTACTGTAATAATACGAAAAAATACGCCTGGGTTCTGGACTATCTGCATGCCCTGGAACCTAGCCGGATTCTCTAGCCATAGCGCGATAAAGAATGATTGAACAATTGCAAGAAATATCGTTCCATACCTGGTGTACTGTGTTATCTGTTTACGACCTTCTTCGCCCTGGTGAGCAAGTCTCTCCAACGCGGGAACAACAGTCGTCAAAAGCTGGATTATAATAGAACTGGATATATATGGCATGATTCCCAAAGCAAATATAGTAAGTCTCTGCATGGCACCGCCACTGAACATATTCATAAGACCAAATAATGTCCCGCCTTGAGTTTTTGCTATATTAGCAAAGAACTGTGCCAGCTTTGCCCCGTCTATCCCTGGTGTAGGAATGTACGCACCTATACGATAAACCGCAATTAAGCCCAAAGTAAAAAATATTTTCTTCTTTAAGTCAGGTATTCTAAAGATATTTGTCAACGCTTCGAACACTTTAATCTCCTTATATAACTTCTACTTTACCACCGGCTTCTTCAATTAGCTTCTTAGCACTCTCTGAAACTGCATCGGCCTTAATGGTTATAGACTTCGACAGCTTCCCTTTACCTAAAACTTTAAAGGGTAATTTTTTCTTTTTAAAAACTTTATTTGCTAGCAACAACTCTTTATCAACCGTCACACCGTCTTTGATATACTCCAGAGTTTCGAGTGTGCCGACATTGATAATGTTCCATTCCTTTTTAAAAATGTTAGTAAAGCCCCTCTTTGGAAGCCTTCTTATTAAAGGCATCTGCCCGCCTTCGAAACCTGGATTATAGGTTCCTCCGCCTGACCTTGCCTTAGCTCCCTTATGCCCCTTACCGGCAGTTTTACCTTTACCTGAACCAATACCTCGGCCCACACGCTTACCCTTACTCTTAATGCCTTTCGGCCTTCTAATGTCTTCTATTTTTAGAACCATATTATCCTCTTCTTTTTAAACGTAATCCTTCAAACCCATTCATGGTAGCTCTTATAATGTTGAATGAATTCCTGGAACCTATACACTTTGTCAAAATATTCTTTATACCTGCAGCGTCACACATTGCTCTTACTGCTCCACCCGCGATAACACCTGTACCAGGTCCCGCTGGCTTAAGCATAACTTTAGTAGCTTTAAACCTGCCTATTGTCTCGTGAGGTATTGTGTCGCCCTGCATTTTAACTTTATGAAAACTCTTTTTTGCTGCAGCAGATCCTTTTCGAATGGCATCTGCGACTTCATTACTCTTTCCAAAGCCAAAACCTACACTTCCTTTTCCATTACCTGAAACAACTACAGCATTAAAGGAGAAGTTCTTGCCGCCCTTAACAACCTTTGATACCCTGCCTATCTTGATGACTTTCTCGATTATCTCATTGCCATCTGCGTCTTTCGGCGTCTCAAAGACCTTTCTTGGCCTTCTTTCCCTGTCATCTTTCTTCCAGGGCTTTTTCCCTTCAACTTTTTTAGCTTCAGCCTTCTCGGGCATTTTATCTTCGGCTTCTTTAGTTTCAGCCTTCTCAGGTTCTACAGCTTCGGCTTCTTGAACTTCAGCAGCCTCTACCTGTTCTTCCTGTATTTCATTTTTATCCTCTTGAACCATCTGTCCTCCAATTTAGAATTGTAATCCCTGTTTCCTAGCAGCATCGGCAAGAGCTTTAACTGCTCCATGATACTTGTATCCGGAACGGTCAAAAACAACCTCTTTTATACCCTTGTCCATGGCAGCTTTAGCTATCTCTTCACCTAGCGCTGTTGCAACATTGATATTTTTTCTGGTAACAGCCTTAAACCTGTCCTTCAGTGCCGGAGAAAGTGAAGATATGCCGCATACTGTCTTACCGCTAATATCATCTATAACCTGAACCGTTATGTTCTTTAAACTCTTATGTATGCACATTCTTGGCTTTTCAGGAGTACCTGAAATCTTTTTTCTTATTGATTTTTTTCTTCTTGCTTTCTGCATTACCTTTTTCATCGTTTTCCTCTATATTTGTGTCTTTGTAACTTTGAGACTTTTTTATGCTACGCTCTTACCTTGTTTCTGCCTCACATACTCACCGGCATACCTTATACCTTTCCCTTTGTATGGCTCTGGGGGGTAATAATGTCTTATTTCTGCAGCCACCTCTCCGACCTTCTGTTTATCCATCCCCTTCACGATGATCTCGGTCGGGCTGGGGGTTTCAATAGTTATATCTTCCGGGGCTACGTGTTCAACTTTATGAGAAAAACCTATATCAAGAACTAGTTTTTTACCCTGCATCTGGGCCTTGTACCCAACGCCCTGTATTTCAAGTTTCTTCTCAAATCCGTTCGTAAGTCCAATGATGATATTCTGTATGAGACTTCTGATTGTCCCGTGCATAGACCTATCTTCACGTGAATCCGAAGGCCTCTGAATGGTAAGCGTGTTGCCTTCAAGCTCTACCTTGAACCCTTCAGGAACAATATACTCAAAAACCTTGCCCTTACCTTCGATCTTAACTGTATGACCCTCTATGGCAACTTTCACTCCTGAGGGTACTTCTATTGGTCGTCTTCCAACTCTTGACATCTGTATTCTCCTTTTATAGTTCAGAGTTCATTGTTCAGAGTTCGTAGATTACCATGAATCACGAACCACGAACTAGATCACCAAACCTGGCATATAACTTCTCCGCCGATTCCTTCTTCTTGCGCCTTCTTATCGGTAATAAGGCCTTTATTCGTAGATATAATAGATAATCCAACTCCACCCATTACGCTTTTAATCTTATCTGATGCAATATACTGACGACGGCCGGGTTTGGATATTTTTTTCAAATTTTC
>JAQBAV010000140.1:0-16542 GCA_032126595.1 Candidatus Omnitrophota bacterium
AACGTTCCCCTAGATGCCAACCGGAAAATAACCGATGATACCAGGATAAAGGCGGCTATACCTACTATCAAGTACATACTGAATAATGGCGGTAAACTTATCTTAATGAGTCATCTTGGCAGGCCCAAAGGAGAGGTTAAGAGAGAGTTCAGTCTTACTCCTATAGCAGAAAGACTTTCTTCACTACTGAAACTTTCCGTAAAAAAACTAGATGATTGTGTCGGAGATGATGTCTCCGAAGCCGTAAGCGAAATGAAGGAAGGAGACGTGATCCTCTTAGAGAACCTTAGGTTTCACAAGGAAGAGACAAAGAACGATCCGGACTTCGCAAAACAGCTCGCGTCTTTAGGGGATGTTTTTGTTAATGATGCTTTCGGTACATGTCACAGAGCTCACGCTTCAACAGAAGGCGTTACAAAATATCTTCCAAGCGTTGCAGGTTTTCTTGTTCAGAAAGAGATCGAGTATTTTGAAAAAGTTACAAAGGCGCCTGATAAGCCATTCTGCCTTATTTTGGGCGGAGCCAAGGTTGCTGATAAAATACCGGTTATAGAGAACATGCTTGATAAGGTTGATTATATTTTGATCGGCGGAGCGATGGCATACACTTTCCTGAAATCAAGACTAAAAGGTATAGGAGCATCAAGGGTTGAAGATGATATGCTTGATACCGTTGAAAAAATATTTAACTTAGCCAGTTCTAAAAATGTCAGTATATTTTTACCTAAAGACCATGTTGTTGCCAAAGAGGTAAGCGAAAAGGCAAAACGTAAGATTGTGGGTGAGGATATTCCAGATGGATGGATAGGTCTTGATATTGGCCCGGAAACAGTTAAAAGCTTTGAAAGCGTTCTATCCGAGTCCAATACTGTTGCATGGAACGGACCCATGGGTTTATTCGAAATGAAACCATTTTCAAAAGGAACAAACGAAATAGCGAAGTTCCTGGCAAAATCGAAAGCCACTACAGTTATAGGCGGCGGAGATACAGCCGCTGCTATAAATCAGCTAAAATTAGGGAGCAAGATGTCGCATATGTCTACCGGTGGCGGCGCTAGCTTAGAGTATTTGGAAGGCAAGGTTTTACCGGGAATTGCGGCACTTAATGATGTGTAGTGAATAGTAAGTAGTAAACAGTGAATAGTAGGATTAAGGATTAGGGATTTGAAAACCCATAGAATATAGAGTCGATTTCCTATTCCTATTTATAATACATATTTTAAATAGTCCAAATAATTCGACAACTAATAACTAATCAATTAGTAATTAATAATTGATAATTAATAATTAACAAGAGGGAAAGTTATGAGAAAACCAATGATGGCGGGAAACTGGAAGATGTATAAAGATAAACCAGAGGCAGTTGACTTAGCCGGTAAAATTAAAGAATATGTTTCGGATATCAATAACGTGGATGTACTTGTTTGTCCGCCGTTTACTAATCTGGATGCTGTTGAAACAGCAGTTTCAGGAAGTAATGTTAAGGTGGGCGCACAGAACTGTTATTGGGAAGCGGAAGGTGCTTATACAGCCGAAATATCAGTTTCTATGCTGAAAAGTATTGGAGCAAAATATGTTATTATCGGTCACTCCGAGCGGCGCCAGTATTTCGGTGAAACTGATGAGACTGTTAATAAAAGAATAAAAGCAGCTATCGACGGAGGCCTAATACCGATAGTTTGTGTGGGTGAAACGCTCGAAGAAAGAGAAGCCAAGAAAACCATGGATGTAGTAAAAACTCAGATTAAAGGAGCTCTTAATGGTTTTGAAGAAGTATATCTTAAAAACATAATTATTGCGTATGAGCCGGTATGGGCGATAGGGACAGGTAAGACTGCCACTCCTTCTCAGGCTCAGGAAGTACACGCAGAGATAAGAAAACTCTTAAAGGAACTATACTCTGAAGACTTTGCTTCAAATACAAGGATTCTTTATGGCGGCAGCGTTAAGCCTGACAACACGGAAGAGTTAATGAAGGAAGAGGATATTGACGGCGGCCTGATAGGTGGAGCCAGCTTGAAATCCGACAGTTTTGTTGATATAATCAAGAAAACCTCGATGTTATATACCGATAAATAAACTTATTTATCGGAACACGTACTTAAGGAAAAGGAATAAATTATGTTTACACTTTTAATGATAGTTCACGTTGTTGCATGTTTAATATTGATCGCTGTAATACTTCTCCAGGCAGGAAGGGGCGGGGGATTAGCTGAATCTTTAGGCGGCGCGGAAGCCCAGTCTGTTTTAGGTACCCAGGCACCCGTTCTATTGAAGAAGGCTACAACTATATCCGCTGTAGTATTTCTTGTGACTTCGCTTGTTTTGGGTATGGTTACCGCAAGAAGAGGCAGGTCAATATTTTCTAATATGAATTTGCCGGCCGGAGGCGCAGTACCGACAGTACCGTTTGAAACTGCTCCACAAGAGACGCCTGAAGTACCTGTAACTGAAGATGCTCCTCAGGGAAAGTAAATACATTGCTTTGAGCCAAAAAATTTATAAGAATACATACAAAAGATCGCCGTTTTTATTAAAAGCGGTGGTCTTTTTTTTGCTTATGACATTTTCTTTTTCTGCCTTCAGTAAAGATGAGATGCCTGAGTCCAGCGATGCTTATGTTACAGCTAGTATAGGCGACGCGCGCATTCTTATTCCGTTCCTTGCGGACGATACCTCTTCAAGCTCTATTTGCGGCCTTGTGTATAATGGCCTTACAAAGGTGGATAAAGATCTAAGAATAGTGGGGGACCTGGCTGAGGGGTGGGAAGTAACGGAAGAAGGCCGGGTAATAACATTTTTTCTTAAAGAAAATGTTTTATGGCATGACGGTAAACCTTTTACGGCGGAAGACGTTGTCTTTACATATGAAACTATTCTGAGCCCAAAAACAGGAAGCCCGTATATCGCAAGCTATAACGATATTAGCAATATCACCATTATTGATCCGGTAACTGTGCGGTTCGATTTTAGAACAGCGTATGCTCCCGCGCTCCTAAAGCTTGGTATGGGAATAGTGCCAAAACATATTTTTGAAAAATCCGATAATATACGCACTTCGAGTTATGCAAGAAGCCCCATAGGCACAGGACCTTATAAATTTTCACGATGGGAAAGCGGGCAATATATTGTGCTTCGCGCCAACGAGGATTATTTCGAACACCAGCCCCGGATAAAGCGTTATGTCTTTAAAATAATACCAGACCAGGCAGTACAATTCCTTGAGCTTGTCTCAGGCGGCATAGATTCAATGAATCTAAATCCCTATCAGTATAGGTTTCGCAGCGAGACTCCGGATTTTGAGAAAAATATTACAAGGTATAGTTATCTGTCTCATTCATATTCATATATCGGCTATAATTTGAAAGATCCCGTCTTCAGTGATATCAGGGTTCGTAAGGCCCTAAGCTATGCTATCAATAAAAGAGAGATAATAGACGCCGTTCTTCTAGGGCTCGGTGAAAGCTGTACGGGACCATTTCTTAAGGGGACTCCGTACTATAACGATTTAGCCGAAGGCTATGAATATGATCCGGATAAAGCATCCAAGCTTCTTACCGAAGCAGGGTGGGTAGATTCTAATGGCGACGGAGTGCTGGATAAAGACGGACAGGAGTTCAGCATAAAACTTATTACGAATCAGGGAAGCCAGGTAAGAGAAGATGTGGCCACAGTTGTTCAAGAGCAGTGGTCCAAGGTAGGGGTAAAGGTCGATATACAGGTTATAGCTTGGGCTGCGTTTTTAGACCAATTCGTTAATAAGAAAAACTTTCAGGCGGTAATACTAGGGTGGACCATACCGCTTGACCCTGATATTTATGCAGTATGGCACTCTACTTCCAGTATGCCGGGAGGACTTAATTTTACTTCTTATTCAAATCCTGAGGTCGATAAATTGATTGAAAAAGGAAGAAGAGAGTTTAACCCCGGTGTCAGGAAAGATATCTATAAAGAAGCACATAAAATAATAGCTGAAGACGTGCCATATACGTTCTTATTTTTCCCATATGAAACTCCGGCAATAAATAAGAGATTTAAAGGTATAAAAGAAGCGCCTGCTGGAATAGGTTATAACTTTATTGATTGGTATGTGCCGGAAAGGGAAGTTAAGTATAAATTTTAAATGAAGTATTATATCATTAAAAGAATATTGTTCATTATTCCTATGCTGATAGGCATATCGCTTATGCTGTTTGTGGTAATGAATATCGCTCCCGGAGACCCGGCAAGCATTAGATATGGCCTTAATCCGGAGGTATCACAGGGGGCGAGGGCTAACTTCAGCAAGATATATGATCTTGATAAGCCGGTTCTTGTTCAGTATGCATTATGGATGAAAAGATTCATCACTCTCGACTTCGGTAATTCATTTATAGACGACCAGCCTGTTATAAAAAAAATAGGAGCCAGGCTCCCCGCAACACTCCTTTTGCAGATAACTTCACTTGTAATAATTTTTTGCATCTCTCTTCCCATAGGTATTATAAGCGCAGTTAGGAGAGGGAAGCTTTTTGATAGAGCTATGACAGTGTTTGTGTTTATTGGCTACGCTATGCCTACGTTTTGGCTGGGACTTTTATTAATAGTCTTTTTCGGCTTTAAACTTGGATGGTTTCCTGTCTCAGGGATGAGCCCGTGGTACACAACGTATCTTAATCCATTTGCTTCTTTTAAGGATTTAGTGTGGCACATGGTGCTTCCCGTTGTAGCAACAGCCTTTGGCTCTCTAGCCGCTCTTTCACGTTATTCAAGGAGCAGTATGATAGATGCTCTCCAGCAAAATTATATTTTAACTGCAAGAGCTAAGGGTCTTACAGAAAATAGGGTAGTATTCGTGCATGCTTTAAGAAATGCGTTACTTCCCATAGTTACAATATTAGGGCACTCTCTTCCGGTACTCATATCGGGCAGCTTTATTATAGAAACTATTTTTGCATGGCCCGGGATGGGAAGACTTGGTTACGAAGCAATAATGAATTATGATTATCCCGTAGTTATGGGGGTAGGTGTTATAGCGACATTCTTGACTCTTTTAGGGATACTCTTATCTGATATTACTTATGCCCTGGTAGACCCAAGAATAAGATATGAAGGCAGGAAATGAAGAGGCTAATTTTTGGATTAATAATAATTTCGGTGATGGCTATTGTGGCAATATTTGCCCCGGCGATAGCTACGCATGATCCTACAGAAATGGATCTTTCCGCCGAAGCAAGGCTCCAAGGGCCTTCCTTGAGTCACTATTTTGGTACCGACAGTTTGGGTAGAGATGTGTTTAGCCGTATGGTATACGGCACAAGAATCTCTCTAAGCGTTGGTTTTATAGCCGTTTTTATTTCTATTTCAATAGGGGTGTTTCTTGGAGCTATAAGCGGATATTATGGAAGGTGGATAGATACGGGCATTATGCGTGTGGTAGAAGTTATGTACTGCTTTCCGACGTTTTTTCTTATAATGATGGTCATAGCGTTCTTGGGGCCAAGCATAATAAACGTAATGGTAGTAATAGGCTTAACGAGCTGGCCTGGCCTATGCCGCCTGGTGCGTGCGGAGTTTCTGACTTTACGAGAAAGAGATTTTGTACATGCGGCAAAAGTTCAAGGCGCAAATAATTTACGCGTGATATTCCGCCACATATTGCCTAATGCCATGGGTCCGGTTTATGTAAGTGCAACTTTAAGTGTGGGGGCTGCGGTATTAGTTGAGAGCGGTCTAAGCTTTTTAGGTCTGGGCGTTCAGATACCGACGCCAAGCTGGGGTAATATTTTAGCGTCTGGCAAGAATTATATTGATTACGCCTGGTGGTTAACATTTTTCCCGGGCATGGCAATACTTTTAACTGTACTTAGTTTTAATCTTATTGGAGAGAGACTAAGAGAAAAGTTTGATCCTAAGCTGAGAAAAAGAAAAGCATAATGGCAGAAAATATTCTTAAAATAAATGATCTTACTGTAAGTTTCGGCAGCAAAAGAGTCATAGACAATATATCTTTTTCACTCGAGAAAGGTAGGGTTGCCGCTTTAGTCGGCGAGTCCGGGAGCGGAAAGACTCTAACGTCTCTATCCATACTCGGCCTTTTGCCTGAAGAAGCCAGCATAGAGAATGGGGAAATAATATTCAAAGAAAGAAATATTTTAGGACTAAATAAGGAAGAAATAAGAAAGGTCAGAGGTAAAGGAATTGCTATGGTTTTTCAGGAGCCCTTTACATTCTTAAATCCTGTAATGCGCATTGGGACGCAACTCTCGGAGGCTGTGACCAGCCACGAGAGCCATTCAAATTCAGCTATTAAGGATAAAGTGGCGGAGTTATTGAATATGGTTAAGCTTCCTCAAGAAACAGCCTTTAGTTATCCGCACGAACTTTCCGGCGGAATGAGACAAAGAATCATGATGGCAATGGCCCTGGCTTCTAACCCGGAGATACTTATTCTGGATGAACCTACAACAGCGCTGGATGTGTCAATACAGAAGCATATATTGGATCTAGTGAAAGAAATACAGCAAAAAAAGAATATTTCCATACTTTTTATCACTCATGACTTTTCGATAGTAAATATGATTGCTGATAGCGTTTGGGTTATGAAGAATGGATGCATTGTTGAAAGCGGGGAAAAGGATAGGGTATTAAAATACCCGCAACACATTTATACCAAGGAACTCATAAGCTGTATACCAATTCTTGGAGATACCCGGGAAAGGTTGCCGGAGTTGAACAGTGAACAGTGAGCAGTGAAGAGTGAACAGTAAACAGTGAGCAGTGAAGGGTGAAGAGTAAGCAGTGAACAGTGAAGAGTGAACAGAGAGATTGCTTCGCCCCTTCGGGGCTCGCAATGACGCAGAGGGAAGGCCGTGATAACCACGACTCCCCTTCGGGGCTCGCAATGACGCAGAGGGAAGGCCGTGATAACCACGACTCCCGTCATTGCGAGGAGCGAGCATAGCGAACGACGAAGCAATCTCTACGACAAAAGAATAAAATTTAAATAACAAATAAAAAGTATTTTTCTGATAACGGAAAGCTGATAACTAAAAAATATGATTAAAGTAAGGAACATAAAAAAATATTTCAAAGCACGAAAACCTTTATTTGAGTCTTCATGCGAGAGCGTGAAAGCCGTAGACGATGTCACTTTTGTGGTAAATAAAGGTGAAACCTTTGCTCTGGCGGGAGAGTCCGGCTGCGGTAAGAGTACTATTGCAAAACTTCTTGTTGGTATCCTTAAACAGGATTCAGGGGAAATAATTATTGAAGGGGATAGGGATATTGTTTTTCAAGACCCGTTTAGTTCGCTAAACCCCCGCATGAAGATAGGGAGTCTCGTAGGCGAATCTCTATATGTGCGAGGCGTGAACAAGGATAAAATTCTAGATAGAGTTAAAGAAACTCTCAATCTGGTAAAACTTAATGATTCAGGGATTTTAGATAAATATCCGCATGAATTCTCCGGAGGTCAGAGGCAAAGAATTGCAATTGCAAGAGCGATCATAAGACGCCCCGAAATAGTCGTTTTGGATGAGCCGGTTTCAAGTCTTGATGTATCTATTCAGGCCAGCATATTAAATCTGCTTAAAGATCTGCAGGATGAACTAGGCCTCACTTATGTTTTTATTTCCCACGACCTAAGAGTTGTAGAGTTTATGGCAGACACCGTTGGTATCATGAAATCCGGAAAACTAGTCGAAATAGCCACAAAAAAAGAGATATACACTTCACCTAAGCACGAATATACTCGATATCTACTGGATTCCATCCCCAAACTCAGCGTTTAGTAAACGGTCATTGCGAGTGTAGCGAAGCAATCTCTTATAATTTACGATTCATGGCTTATGGCCACTTTTGACATATGACTTATGACCTTTGACATGTGGCCTTGCGGCTTTGTGATTTTGCGTCTTTTAAAGCCATTGATTTTAATTCCGAAATTTGGTAAACTGACACCTCTAGTTTATATATAATAATCATATTTCAATACAGGATGGAGTCATTATGGGATACACAATAACAGAGAAGATATTACTAGCTCATGCCGTTGGGACTAAGGATATAGCTCCTGGCGACTTTATTAGCGCCAAGGTGGATCTATGTCTGGGCAACGATATCACAAGTCCAATAGCTATAAAAGAATTCAGAGATCTAGGCAAGAAGAAGGTATTTAATCAGAACCGCATAGTGCTTGTTCCTGATCACTTCCTTCCGGCTAAGGATATGGCGAGTGCAAACCAGGCGGCCATTCTTAAGGAATTTGCCGAAGAGTTTGGCATTGTAAACTATTTTGAATTAGGGCAAATGGGCGTTGAGCACGCTCTTGTTCCTGAAAGAGGGCTTGTTATACCGGGCGACCTAATGATAGGGGCAGATTCCCATACCTGTACGCACGGCGCATTAGGTGCTTTTGCAACAGGTGTTGGAAGTACGGATCTTGCGTACGCAATGGCATTCGGTGAATGCTGGTTCAAGGTTCCGGAAACAATAAAGCTCGTTTTTACCGGTAAGCCCAGAAAATGGGTGGGAGGCAAGGATCTCATTCTTCATGCAATATCCGATCTTGGTGTATCAGGCGCACTTTATAAAGCATTAGAGATTACAGGAGACGCAATAGATAATCTTCCCATGGATGACAGATTCAGTATGTGCAATATGGCCATAGAAGCCGGAGCGAAGAACGGCATTATAGCCCCTGATGCTATTACAGAGAAATATGTAAAAACGGCAATTCGCAATTATAAGCCGCAGAGAAAAGCATACAAAAAATATATAAGTGATAAAGATGCCAATTATGCCGAAGTAAGGGAGTATAATGTTTCCAAATTAGAACCGGTAGTTGCCGCGCCGCATCTTCCGTCTAACGGCAAGCCTGTAAGCGCATTTAAAGATGTTAAGATCGACCAGGTAGTCATAGGCTCATGTACTAACGGTAGAATATCCGATCTTAAGCAAGCCGCGGCAGTGCTCAAGAATAGAAAAATACACCCAAATACTCGTCTTATAGTTATACCTGCTACGCAGGCTATCTATATGGAAGCAGTTCAGGAAGGATATGCCGAAACCTTTGTAAAGGCCGGCGGCAACTTCTGCACTCCAAGCTGCGGACCTTGTCTTGGAGGACACATGGGCATTTTGGCTGAAGGGGAAGTAGGGCTAGCCACAACTAACAGGAATTTTGTGGGCCGTATGGGACACCCAAAGAGTTTTGTTTATCTTTCTAACCCGGCAGTTGCTGCGGCAAGCGCTGTGGCCGGCAAGATTTTGCAACCATCGGATCTGTAAAAATAATACCGACCGGGTCGGTAACCGACCCGGTCGGGAATAATAAGGAGTAGATATGAAAATTAAAGGTAAAGTTCACAAATTCGGCAACGATATAAATACAGACGAGATAATACCGGCAAGATATTTGAACACTTCCGATCCGGCCGAACTTGCCAAGCATTGCATGGAAGACGCGGATGCGAAGTTTCCTCAAAAGGTAAAAAAGGGAGACATTATAGTAGGCGGAGAGAACTTTGGCTGCGGGTCTAGCAGGGAGCACGCCCCCATATCCATAAAAGCTTCGGGAGTATCATGTGTTATAGCAAAAAGTTTCGCGAGGATATTTTATCGAAACGCTATAAATATCGGACTTCCTATATTCACCAGCCGTGAGGCAGCAGATAAGCTGAAGTCGGGTGACAGCGCGGAAGTCAATCTTACTAAAGGTGAGGTCACAAAAGCAGGTAACAAGAAAGCTTTTAAAGCGGAAGTATTTCCGAGTTTCATAAAAGATATAATTAACAAGGGCGGACTTATGAAGTACGCCGAAAATAAAAAATAAATGATAACCGGTTCCAAGCCGGGGTTGGACCAACCCCGGCTTGGAAACAAAATGTTTCAGAATGGAGAGAAGATGCGATCATGGGAAAAAAATATAAGATAGCAGTTTTACCCGGAGACGGAACAGGACCAGAGGTTGTGGCTGAAGGCTTGAAAGTACTCGATGCCGTTAGTGAAAAGGTCGGCTTTAAGTATGAAAAAATAATGTATGATCTCGGCGGAGAGCGTTATAAGAAAACCGGTGAGATACTTCCTGATAGCGTGTTAGATGAACTTAGGACAGTAGACGCAATATATCTTGGAGCCATAGGGCATCCGGATGTTAAGCCTGGAATACTCGAGAAGGGACTTTTGTTAAAGCTGAGATTTTCTCTCGACCAGTATATAAATTTAAGGCCGGTTAAATTATATCCTGGTGTTTTGACTCCGATAAAAGACAAAGAACCTAAGGATATAGACTTTGTGGTAGTTCGTGAAAATACTGAAGGTCTTTATACCGGTACAGGCGGAACGCTAAAAAAAGGTTCTCCCGACGAAGTGGCGATCCAGACATCTATTAACACAAGAAAAGGTGTTGAAAGATGTCTGAAATATGCATTTGAGTACACTAGAAAAAGGAATAAAAACAAAAATCTTACGCTGGTCGGAAAGACCAATGTTCTTACATATGCATTCGATCTTTGGGACAGAGCTTTTAATGAAATGGCAAAAGACTACTCAGACATTAAAACCGATTATGCTCATGTTGATGCAACATGTATGTGGATGATTAAAAATCCGGAATGGTTTGATGTTCTGGTAACCGATAATATGTTTGGGGATATCATTACAGACCTTGGAGCTATGATACAGGGTGGTATGGGAATAGCCGCCGGAGGTAATATTAATCCGGAGGGCGTATCTATGTTCGAGCCTATAGGCGGATCAGCTCCGAAGTACACCGGCAAAAATGTTATTAATCCGCTTGCCGCGATATGTGCCGGCGGAATGATGCTGGAGACTTTAGGCGAACATGAAGCGGCTGATAAAATAGAAAAAGCAGTTATGGCTGTTACGGCTAATAAGCTCAAAAGCTTATCGGCCGGAAAGATGGGTTATAGTACAACTGAAGTCGGAGATTTAGTAGTAAAGGAGCTATAGGAGAAATGTTAAAGAAAAAAGAAAAGTATAATGTTGCTATAATGGGTGCTACCGGGGCGGTAGGCAGTCAGTTTCTATCTATTTTGGAGGAAAGAAACTTTCCGATTGATGAACTTCGCCTTTTGGCAAGTGAAAGATCCGGTGGTAAAAAGATAGTTTTTAAAGGCAAGGAACATATTGTTCAGATCTTAAGGAAAGATTCCTTTAAAGGGATAGACATTGTTCTAGCCTCGGCAGGCGCATCAAGAAGTAAGGAATTCTTGCCGTCCGCCGTAGAAGCCGGAGCGGTCTGCGTGGATAACTCCAGCGCTTATCGTATGGATGACGATGTGCCTCTAGTAGTTCCTGAGGTAAACCCTCACGCGATAGCAAAACATAAAGGCATAATAGCTAACCCTAACTGCTCGACTATACAGATGATGCTTCCAGCGTGTGCCATTCATAAAAAAAGTAAGATAAAAAGAATTGTTGTATCGACTTTTCAGTCGGTTTCAGGTGCTGGACAGGGAAATATCTTAGAAATGGAAAAGCAGGTCATGAACCTTAGCAAGAAAGACTCTCATTATGGTGTTGGCGAGCATAACGTAGCTAAAGGTATGATCAACCAGTTCAGCCATCAGATAGCATATAATCTTATTCCTCAAATAGATGTTTTTATTGATAACTTCTATACCAAGGAAGAGATGAAGATGGTTAATGAGACCCGTAAGATCCTGGAAGTAAAAGACATGGCTGTTACCGCAACCTGCGTGAGGGTTCCCGTGTATTATGCTCATTCAGAAAGCGTGAATATAGAGACTGAGAATAAAGTTTCCCGGGAAGAAGTTCTGGCTCTCCTAAAGAACTTTCCCGGAATTACTGTAGTTGATGATCCTAAGAACGGTAAATATCCCATGCCCATAAACGTTGAAGGCAAGGACGATGTGTATGTTGGCAGAGTAAGGGAAGACGAGTCGATTGCTAACGGCATAAATATGTGGGTCGTGGCCGATAACCTTAGAAAAGGCGCGGCGCTCAACGCTATACAGATAGCTGAAAAATTAATTGCGTAAAAATATGGAATACAAAGGATCGGGTTACTTCTACCAGAAAACAGATATTATTTAGTTTTCTGTGCAAAGCAACCCGATCTTTCTTTTTGTAGCCATTATTTAGCATTTTGTATGAGAACAGCCCAACTTTTTATATAAAACCTAAACATATAAATCATTCAGAATTTTTAAGAATGGATCTATATATTTTCTAAGGTTATACTATTTTGGGGAAAGATGAGAAATATAAAACTTACTATTTGCTATGACGGCACTAACTATAAAGGCTGGCAGCTTCAGAAGAACGGTAATACTGTTCAGGCGGAGATGGAGAAGGCCATCCAGAAGGTGTTCGGCAAACATCATCGCGTAGCCGGGGCTAGCCGTACGGACTCCGGAGTCCATGCTAAGTGCCAGGTAGTTTCTTTTAAGACAACTCACAAGATCCCGGTGACCAAAATCGCTGCGGCATTAAATCACGCTCTCCCTCAGGATATAGCAGTAAAAAAAGCAGAAGACGCGGATGAAGATTTTCATCCTCAGTTTAATACTATCAGGAAGAAATATTGCTATTATATATACAACTCCCCGATGAGGGATCCTTTTGAAGAGAGGTATGCCCATCTCGTGCCGATTAAGCTTAATATTGCCCTTATGAAGAGGGAGGCGAAAGCTTTGATTGGGAAACGCGACTTTAAATCCTTTCAGGCACGCGACAAAAAAGAGAGAAGTTCTGTAAGAGAAATATACTCTCTTACAGTAACGAAGAAAAAAGACAAAATAGTTATTGGCGTTGAAGGAAACGGTTTCTTATACAATATGGTTCGCAATATTGTTGGCACTTTGATAGATATTGGGAGGGGATACCTTCCTGGAGGAAGTATGAAAAGTCTCTTACGCGCCAAAGACAGAACCCTCGCTGGTCCTACAGCCCCCGCCAAAGGGTTATTTCTCACCGAAATCAAGTATTAATGTAATGACAAACATAAAATGATACCGATAACTAGTAGTCGGTAGCTGGCAAGCCTCAAACAACAAACTTCAAGCTGCAAATAACAGGTAAACGGTTTTAGGTATATCTGCCCCGCTTTGAGATGAATTTCCAGGTGGGTTTTTTTATTTTCCTGTTGACAAGTATAAAACAAGTATATATACTTGTAATAAGATGGAGACAGAATTGAAGAAGAGAAGGCATACGTTCAAGTTTTATGCGACAGTTTCTGACAGGGGTCAGATATTTATTCCTAAGTTACTTCAGGAATATTTTGAAATACAGCGTCGTGACAAGGTTGCGTTCACCGTTGGAGATGACGGAAGTGTTGACTTCAGGAAGAAGGGGGAGAGGTAATGGGCACTAAACTACATACTCAGAATGTTTCGATCAATGACCAGCGCAGAGAAAATAAAAAGGTTAGCGATATGAAGAGGAGCGGGGTACCAAAACAAGCGCTTCGCCAGGTCTACAATTCGTTTTACAAGGACCAAGTAAGGGCGCTTTACAACGCAGTATTTAGAACACACTAATACAAGTTATAGATAGAGATATTGCTGAGCGTTTAGTGCCCAGTGCATAGCTTACAATCCGGGTTTGTTTAATCCTCGTTATTCCCGGCCGGGGCGGAACCACAACCGCCCCGGCCGGCCTTTAAAAGTCCCGGACTAAGCGTTTTCCAAGACGGATTCGGAAAGCTTTCCGAATCCGTCTTGTCTTTTGACATATGACCTTTGACTTGTAACTTATTAGCTTGACAAAAACTCCCAAATATGTTAATTTTACACTTCGGAAATTCTAACAGAAATATGAGGTTATACTCTAATTTATTGAGGAAGAGCGTATTATGGCTAAATCAAAAATGATGAAAGAACAGGATACATGCCATAGCTGGTATGTAGTAGATGTAGAGGGTAAGGTTCTTGGTAGAGCCGCAACCCGCATTGCAACTTTATTAAAAGGCAAAGATCGCGTGGACTACACACCGCATGTTGATAATGGCGACGGCGTTATTGTACTTAATTGCGGCAAGGTAAGGGTTACAGGCAAAAAGGCTGAGCAGAAATACTACAAAAACTTCTCAGGCTACCCAAGCGGTCTTAAAGAAACGCGTTATGACAAAATGATGGAAAAGGATCCAAAACATGCATTGCGTCACGCTGTTAAAGGGATGCTCCCGAAAAACAAGCTTGGTGCACTTATGATAAAAAGGTTGAAATTGTATGTAGGCACAGAGCATGCTCATGTTGCACAGAGCCCTAAAGAAATAAAATTATAATAAAAGGAAATACATAATGGAAGCTATAAAAACATATTTTACAGCGACAGGAAGACGTAAAGAATCAGTTGCCAGAGTTAGACTTAGAGTTGGCACGGGAAAGATCAAAGCCAACAAAAGAGAGTTTGAGGATTATTTCCCAAGAGAAACTCTCAGAATTCTTGTTGGCCAACCTTTTCAGGTAACTGGTACTACGGGTAAATACGACGTTTTCGCGACACTGGATGGCGGCGGGGTTAGCGGCCAGGCCGGAGCCTTAAGGCACGGCATATCCAGAGCGCTTCTTAAAGTTGATGAAAACTTAAGAACTGCGTTGAAACAAGCAGGATTTTTAACACGCGATCCGAGAGCAAAAGAAAGGAAAAAATACGGGCAAAAGAGGGCACGTAAGAACTTCCAGTTCTCAAAACGTTAATAACAGCTATAAGCTATAAGCCGTAAGTTATAAGTGAGCAGGTAGCCTGAAAAGGTTGCCTGCTCTTTTTTATTAAAGCTTAAAACTTATAGCTTACAGCTTAGAACTTTAGCTATTGACAGTAGTGAGTATTTACCTTATACTTTTTTTTCATATATAGGTAAGAATTAATATTAAATATATAATATAAAAGGTGAAAAAATGAAGAAAGTATCAGTTGTAGGAGCTACAGGATATACAGGCTCAGAAATAGTAGATCTCATTGTAAGTCACCCCGAAGTTGAGCTTACACATGTATCTTCCAGGATAGAAAAGCCGGTCAAGTATGCGGAACTTTTTCCGAGGTTTGCCGGGAGGACGGATGTTTTATGCGAAGCTATGGATATAGACAAATTCGCTTCAGACAGCGACCTTGTATTCCTGGCTCTTCCACATACAGTATCTATGGAAGTCGCGCCTAAATTTCTTAAAAAAGGTAAAAAGGTTATTGACTTAAGTGCTGATTACAGGCTGGGGGCAGATGAATTTAAAAAGTGGTACTCAAAAGAGCATGCCGACAAGGCCAACTTGAATAAAGCTGTATATGGTATGCCTGAACTCTTCGGGGACAAGATTATAGAAGCCGATCTTGTGGCGAATCCAGGATGTTATCCTACAAGCGTCATTTTAGGACTGGCGCCTATTATTAAATCAATCTTAAGCTCAGGGGCTCAAGTAGTTGTTGACTCAAAAAGCGGAACAACAGGTGCCGGGAAGAAAGCCTCGCTTGAATTAAGCTTTAGCGAAGTTGATGAAAACCTTAAGTGTTACAAGGCTAACGAACATCAGCATATACCCGAGATGGAAAAGATTCTAGGAAGTATAGCTGGTGGCGGAGTGCAGATAAATTTTACGCCGCATTTACTTCCCATAAAAAGGGGAATAATGTCTACAATATACGTTACGGCAAAGGGTCTTCCTGATGTAGATAAGGTGTACGAGGCGTATGAAAACATGTATAAAGATGAACCCTTTGTTAGGGTCAGGGAGATAGGCAATATGCCCGAGATAAAGGAAGTAGCCGGCACTAATTTTTGTGATATAGGTATGAAATCAGCCAGGGGAGTTTTAATAATCGTTTCGGTTATTGATAATCTTTTAAAAGGCGCCGCAGGACAGGCCGTTCAGAATATGAATATTATGCTTGGCCTGGACGAAAAAACAGGATTAATGTAAGCCATGGAAAAAATAAAATTACCAAAAGGATTCTTAGCCAACGGCATTCATTCAGGAGTGAAAAAGAAAAGGAAAGACCTTGCACTTTTTTATTCTCTGAAGCCATGTAAAATTGTAGCCGTTTTTACCAGGAATTTAGTAAAGGCTGCTCCCGTTAAGCTTGCTATGGAAACGCTTCAAAAAACTAACGAAGTAAGGGCAGTTATAGTTAATTCAGGTAACGCAAACTGTATGACCGGCAAGAAAGGCTTTGCCGACGCCAAGAAGATGGCGAAAAAAACCGCTGAAGTTTTAGGTGTTAAGGAGAATGAAGTGCTGGTCTCATCGACCGGCGTTATAGGTAAACTTCTTGATATGCCTACGATTCTTAAAGGCATTAAAAGGCTGGCTACAGGACTTTCCGATACAGGAACTATAGACGCGGCTGATGGAATAATCACAACGGATAAATTCCGTAAGCTTGCTCTGCGCAAATTCAGTATTGGAGACAAGACTGTAACCATGATAGGTATAGCCAAAGGCGCGGGGATGATAAACCCTAATATGGCTACGATGCTCGCTTATATTATGACCGACGTAAAGATAACGCAGGGCGCACTTCATAAGGCATTAGTAGACAGTAATGAAAAGTCTTTTAATGCAATCACTGTTGATGGAG